>CAUUJQ010000023.1:0-10642 GCA_963545445.1 uncultured Veillonella sp.
TAAATGCATTTTTGTATTTAATTGATAATTTTGGCATAAAACCAAGTAATAGCATTATGATTGGTGATTCGTATATACATGATATTGAGCCAGCAATTAAACTAAATTTTAATACACTTCATATAGATTATAAAAAAATAGTTACACTGAATTATAATTTTAATGAAGATATATTAGAATTTTGGGGGGAGAAAATTCTATGGGCCTAAATACAATAGTTGTTTTATGGATTACTGTGTTTTTTTATCTAGTATAGCACTATGCTTTTTTTGGGTAATAAATGATATTGCTATGGAATTTAGTATATCATTGTCTTTGTTGGGTCAAACTGCAACGGTGTATGGTGTGTCATTGGCTAGGGTGTATTCAGTGTTAATAAATATATATGCTTGAATTAATCGAAGAAATTCGGTATACTAAAGGTTAGCAATCCATTTGGTGTACTTTCATCATGAAGCGGAGGAACTATGATTATACGAGAAGAGAAGAAACGCGAATTTTATACGGTCACAGCTCTCGTGCGTGAAGCTTATATTAATGCAGATCGCAGTACAGGACGAGAATATAAACTAGTGGAAGCATTGCGTGAGTCTGATGCGTATATTCCTAAGTTATCTTTGGTGGCGGTTATCGACAATGCCATTGCAGGGTATGGTATGTTCCTGCGTGGCAAAGTGGGTGATCAAGAGGTGCTTATTTTGGGTTTACTAGCGGTGGCGCAGTCTATGCGTGGACACGGCGTAGGGGGAGCTCTTGTCTTAGAGGGTCAACGATTGGCTCGTAAGATGGGATATTCCTACTTGTTCGTGTACGGTAGTAATGTGTACTACCCACGGTTGGGCTATGATTTTGCACATAACTTTGGTGTAGAACCACCAGAAGGATTGGACCGGGAGCATATGATGGGGATTCGATTAGATCCTAATGCGGAGCCTCTCAATGGTACATTGGAATATCCGGAACTTTTCAAAACCCTAGAAATGTTCTAGGTGACTACGAGGTATGTCGTAGTAGGTATTAGATAGACAGTTCGAGATCCTCCTGTCTGTAAACAAAACTAAGGAGTTATAATGAAACAATTTAACAACACACAACGATTGACGATTTCTGCCATTTCCATCGCCATGTATTTGGCGCTTATGATCGGTACACAAGGCTTTGCCTTTGGTCAGTATCAAGTGCGTATCGCTACGGCGCTGTATGGATTGTCAGCAATCTTCCCATTTACCATTCCAGCCTTTGGTATTGCGAACTTTGTAAGTAATACAGTGATGGGCGGTTTCGGCATGGTGGATGCTATCGGTGGAGCTATCGTAGGCTTATTGACAACAGGTCTAATCGTTCTTGCGAAACGCCAAGGCTTAGGCAACTGGGTATTGATTCCTATCATTACCTTTGTGCCAGGGTTGATTGTACCAATTTGGTTATCCTATTTCTTGCCAGTTCCGTACTGGGTATTAGTGAGCTCCCTCGTAGTAGGTCAGTTCGTGTGTGGTGTGGTGAGCTACTTCCTCATCAATGCATTGGAGAAAGTAGTCTATAAAAATAAGGAGGCCTTAGTTCGTGAGTAGTGGTCGTAATGCAGCAGAATTGCAAGGTGTTCATGCCTTAGGAAGCCATACGGACTATCCTACAGATTATGCACCGCAGGTGCTAGAAGCATTTCCTAATAAACATCCAGGGAATGACTATTTTGTGAAATTCAATTGTCCAGAGTTTACCAGCCTTTGTCCAATGACGGGGCAACCGGACTTTGCAACGATTTATATTTCCTATGTGCCAGATGAAAAACTGGTGGAAAGTAAATCTTTAAAATTATATTTATTTAGTTTCCGCAATCATGGAGACTTTCACGAAGATTGTATCAATATCATCATGAAAGATTTAGTGGCATTGATGGAGCCTAAATACATTGAAGTGTGGGGCGAATTTACACCTCGTGGGGGCTTGTCCATAGATCCGTATGCCAACTATGGCAAACCGGGCACCGATTGGGAAGCCACAGCGAAGGAGCGCTTGCACTTTCACGATATGCAACCAAAACGGGTAGCGTACCGTTAATTACATACATACTATTGCCAGGTCAATCGGTTGAGGGACCTGGCAATTTTACTAACGGCCCTAGACATGATAGGATAGAGATAGATACAACGTGTTGAGAGGAAAAGGAGTTGGACATGCAACCACAGTTATATATTGGCGGAGCGGGTACGGGAAAGACCACGGCTTGTTTCGCAGAAATAGAGCGAATTTTACAAGACCATCCAGACCACCAAATTATCGTCCTTGTGCCGGACCCTGCGACGTATATGATGGAGCGGAAGCTCGCAGAGTATCGTCAGGAAAAAGGGTTCACCACGGTGCGCGTAGTGGGTATGACACGGCTAGCCTATCAAGTGTATCAATCCTTGGGCAAGGTAAAAGAAGGCGGTTTATCGGAGATTGGCAAGAAATTAGTCCTTCGGGTGTTATTAAAGCAATCCGCTGGGGAATTGGACTTGTTTAAACAAGCGGCAAAACAGCCCCATTTTGGAGATGTCATACAAGGGTTGTTGACGGAATGTAAAGCCTTTGGAGTGACGCCAGAGGACTTGTCTGGCGCTGTGAAACATGTAGATTCCATGGTGTTGGGCCGTAAATTACAAGAATTATCCTTGTTGTTAGAACGCTACGATGCAGCATTAGAAGAACTAGGCGTCCAAGATTCCATGGAAGAGTTGATCGAACTATTGCCGCAGTCTCCATTGATGAAGCAGTGCCATGTGTTTGTGGACGGATTCCATTGGTTCACGCCCTTGCAGTATCGGTTAATCCAACGGCTGTTTTCTCTCAGTGAATCCTGTCATATGACAATCAGCTTGCCATCCTTAGAGGAAGATTTACATAGTCGTAAGGGGTCCATGTATTTCCGGGTGTGGGAGACCTACCGGGATATGATGACTTGGTACCCGGAGGCAGTGGTTCATGACATGACTACAGTGCATCGAGGAACACCCCTATTACAGCAGTTGAATACACAGTTTTTCAGAACCCCTATGAAAGCAAACACCACTGACGATTCGTTGACCATGGTGAGTGCTTACAATCGAGAGCGGGAAGCCGATGCGGTATGTCGTAAGATTTTGGCATATCGTCAAGAGGAGGGCCATCGTTGGAAAGACTGTACCATCATATTACGGGACATGGAGTCCTATGGTGACGTATTGGAAAAAGCATGCCTAAATTATGGTATCCCCTTCTTCTCGGACCAACGGAAGATGATGACTAGTCATCCTTTGGCAGAGTTCTTGCAGGGTCTATTCCATGTGTATCGCACCTTCTTTGACCACGATGCGGTGTTCCGCTTGCTGAAAACAGATTTTGCTCCTTTCACACGTGAAGAAGTAGACCGATTAGAAAATTATTGTTTGGAATACGGTATTCAAGGGGCGGCATGGTTACGAGATACATGGACCTATGGGGGCGATGATGATACAGAGCGACGAGCGGTGATGCAAGGGTTACATGATCGCCTGTTGCGCCAAGTAGTACGTCCTATTTATGATTTCTGTAAATTGCCACATACGGGACAGGAATGGAGCGAGTTCCTATTCCAAACTATGCAAGATTGGCGCATTCCAGAGCAGTTGAAACAGTGGTATGACGAAGCAGAAGCGCGTGGTGATGTCCAAGAAAGTGCCAGCCATGTGCAGCTCTATAAACATGCCATTCAATTGCTAGAGGAATGTGCGTTTGTGACGGGTACAGAGGAGTTGAGCGCCCAAGAGATGGGGCTTATCATCGAGGAAGGTCTCAGCGAAGTGACCTATTCCTTGGTACCGCCATCGTTGGACCATGTAACGATTACCACCATTGACCGCAGCTATATGACAGATGCGAAGGAAGTCTATGTGCTAGGCCTTAATGAGGGTGTATTCCCTCGCAAAATGGGGGACGAAGGCATTTTGCGTGACCAAGAGCGGACCGCTTTAGCGAAGGTAGGGGTGCAACTAGCGGCGGGTGCTTTAGGGCAAATGTTTAATGAAAATTTCTTGTTCTATTTAGCTTGCACTCGTGCTAGCCAAGGATTGCACCTGTCCCTTGTCACATCTGATGAAGAAGGGTCCAAAATGGAACCGTCTTTGGTGGTGCGCCGTTTACAACAATATGGGTATGTGAAAACTATGGAAGAAGCGCCACTATCTATGCCAGAAGGACGAGAACAGGACTACCTGTGGCGACCATCCCAGAGCTTAGGCCTCTTTTCTAGTCGTATGAGCGCCCTTATGAAAGGAGACTCTATCGCCTCCACTTGGTGGAGTCTCTATAATTGGGGATTGGAATCGGGCTATCAAGGTGAGGTGTTCTTCGCCACACGAGGTATGTTTGACTCCAATACAGTGCCACGCATTGAGCAGTCCATTGTGCGAGGGTTGTTGCTACGCAGCGATGCTTTAACAGGATCCGTCACACGATTAGAACGATACCATCGCTGTCCATACAGTTTCTACGCCCAATATGCATTGCGCTTAGCCCCACGGAAGGTGAAATCCTTTGGGGCCCCTGAAATCGGGACTTTTCTTCACGATACATTGCGCTATTTAGGGGAGTATCTATTAAAGCAGGGTCGACAATGGCGTGATTTAACAGAAGAAGAACAAGAATCTTTATGCCGTGAAGCAGCAGATGCGGTGATGGGTACAGAGGAGCGAGATGCGTACGAAGCGCAACTGTATACACGGTTAACGTCTACCTTGTCGGCTACGGTAGCACGTCTTGTAGATTGGTCCAAGAAGAGCGAGTTTTCTACCACAGAGGTAGAGCAAAGCTTTGGCATGGGCGAATCTGGTTGGTACCCAGTACGCATTCCGTTGGGCAAGAACTACGGTGAAAGTATCGTACTGCGTGGTCAAATTGACCGTGTTGATGAATATCGTGGTCCTCTGGGCCATTATGCGGCGGTCATCGACTATAAATCAGGGGGCACAACGGTGAGAGCTGATGAAATTTACTACGGTTTGAAATTGCAGTTAATGACCTATCTATTGGCATTGGAAAAGAATACACAGGATAGAATTGGCACAGCGGCTGCTCTCTATACGTATGTGCGGAATCCGCAAGTGAAATTGTCGGAAGTAGTGAATCACAGACGGGCGGAGGAAGAAAAAACGGAAGGACAACAGTTGAAAAACAGTGGATACTTTGTAGACGGTGAAGTGTTACAATCCTTAGATGTGACGAGAGCTTACCAAAGTAATTCCCCTTATGTGCCGATTGTTCTGAAAAAGGATGGCACTCCAGATAGTCGCACATCTAAAAGTTTGAAGACGATGGAACAATTTGGACTTATGAAGGAATATACAAAGCAAATAATTTCCAACAGTGGTACACAGATGATGGATGGAGAATTTCCTATCAGCCCGTACCAAAAGGATAAACGGCGACCATGTGAATTTTGTGAGTTCCAAGCCTTATGTCGCTTTGATGGAACCCGCAACAGATATCGCTATATTAAGACTATGACCGAAGAGGAAGCATTGGAGAAGATGGAAACAGTACAAACAGGAGGGGCTACCTATGAAATGGACTGATGCGCAACAGAGCGCTATTGATGCGCCTAGACCGGGGCAGTTACCGTCTCAAACGATCTTGGTATCTGCGGCGGCGGGGTCCGGGAAAACGGCAGTCCTCGTAGAGCGCATGATACAGCGCCTGAAACGGCGGGAGCTAAGTATTCAAGAACTGATGGTGGTGACTTTCACAAAGGCGGCAGCCGCAGAGATGAAAGCCCGTATCGGTGTGAAACTAGCGGAAGAGTTTCAAGCTACCGGAGACGAGTATTTAGAAGAACAATTGAATATGTTGCCGTCCGCCCATATCTCTACATTGCACTCCTTTTGCCAATGGGTCATCCGCAGTTATTTCTATAAACTAGATATAGATCCGTCTTTCACCATCGGCAATGAAGGGGAATTGGCGCTCATGCGCTACGAGGTGCTAGATGCGATTTTGCTGCAGGCCTACGAACAGGGGCTGTATAACATTTACGATGTGAGTGACATGTTCAGCACGGAACGGTCCGATCAGGTCTTGCGGGAGACCGTATTGCAAATATACAACTTTGCCTTGGCTCAAAGTCAGCCTATGCGCTGGTTAGATCAGGTCTGCACTACCTATGAAAGTGCCTCGGACCAGACATTGCGAGAAACTACATGGGGTGCATTATTTTGGGAAGAACAACAACGGCAAATTGAGTATCTTCTAGAACGCTATGAAGAGGCACAGCGCTTGGCTACCCTAGGCAATGGGTTCGACAAATGGATGGAGAAGGTCAGTGAACTGCAAACACTGTTACAAGCCATGCAAAAGGCAGACACTTGGGATGCTATGCATGTCGGTGTAGTTGGTATTGGGGGATTTACCTTTCCCGTACTTCGTGCCACGAAGGCTATGAATGAAAGCGACCCAGCTATTTTGAGTGAAATCAAAGCCATCTTGGCAGAAGGAAAGGACATGTTGCAAGCCATGCCGAAAGGTGTCTTTGCCATTACGGAAGCAGATTGGCGAGAGCAAATGGAGTACTTAGTGCCGTTGGTACAAGGTATCATCGGGTTGGTGAAACGATTCCATGAGGACTTTCAACAGGCAAAACAAGAAGCTGGCATGATCGATTTCTCCGATTTGGAACATCTATGTTTAGCCTTGTTAGTAGACCCTGAGTCGGGAGAGGTATTGCAACCATCTGAGGTGGCGCTAGAGTTACAGGATACGTTCAAAGAAGTGATGGTCGATGAATACCAAGATACGAACGGCGTCCAAGAGGCTATTGTGAACTTAGTATCTCGTGGGGACAATCGTTTCTATGTGGGCGATGTGAAACAGTCTATTTATGGATTCCGCATGGCAGATCCTCAGCTATTTATGGAGAAGTATCATCGGTTTGATCACGATGTGAACGGTGTGGAACGGCGCATCGATTTGTCCCAAAACTTCCGTTCCCATGAAGCGATTCTAAATGTGACAAACTTTATTTTCTCTCAAATCATGACTGATGAAGGGGCAGGGCTTACCTATGGTGAGGCAGAAGCGCTCCACACAGGGCGCATCGTAGAAGAGGCACCACCAGAATGGGTAGGTGGCGATGTAGAAGTACACGTTCTCTGCTGTGATGAGGACAAAGCCCAAACAGAACCAGAAGATGGAGAAGACTTAGAGAACGATGAAAAAGAAATGCTCTTTGTAATCCGTAAAATTCAAGAGTTGAAGAACAATGGCGCCATGGTGCAAGATAAAGATGGCACCTTCCGTCCTATGGAATGGCGCGACATTGTGCTCTTGAAACGGTCTATCTCTGGGTCCGCGAGTCGTATGATCGACCTACTACGGCGAGAGGGCATCCCTGCCTATGCAGAGGAGAAATCCGGTTATTTCAGCGCTATGGAAGTGCAGTTTGTGCTGTCCTTGTTGCAAATTATCGATAATCCAGAGCAGGACTTGCCCATGGCCATCGTCTTGCAATCTCCTCTTATCGGGATGGATGCGAACGATTTAGGTCGCCTTCGTCTATCCGTAGGGGAGAACAGCTTGTGGAGTGGGTTGCGCTCATTCGTCGAATCTTCCCAGAATGCAGGGTGGATTCGCTTTGTGGACTCCATGGACACTTGGCGGACTATGTCTCGCCGTCAAGGCATTACAGACTTAATTTGGCACATCTACGATACCCTGCATGTGGTAGAATACGTGAGCGCCATGCCGAATGGCTTGGTGCGCCGTGGCAATGTGCTAGCCTTGTATGAGCGAGCGAAACAATATGAAAGTGGCAATTACCGTGGCTTATTCCGGTTCTTGCGCTTTATTGAAAGTTTACAGGCATCTGGAGAAGATTTGAGCGTTGCGAAAACAGTGAGCGAAGCGGACAATGTGGTGCGCATTATGACGATCCATAAAAGTAAGGGCTTAGAGTTCCCCGTGGTGTTCCTCATGGGCACTCAAAAGGGCTTTAATAAAATGGATTTGAACCGCTCCTTGTTATTGCACAAGGAATATGGAGTGGGCTTAAAAGGGTACTTCCCAGACTTGCGTGTGATGTATAGCTCTGTGCCATGGATTTTTGTGCGCCAAGCCTTGGAAGAAAATTTGAAAGCCGAAGAGGAGCGTATCCTCTATGTAGCATTAACTCGGCCTAAAGATAAGTTGTATATCACAGGCTATCGAAAGGGGTCTATCAATGGCTCCACGGATCGACCGGCGACGAAGAAAATGGGCGAATGGGTGGCGCCTGTCTTGCAGTGGGGTGAAAGTGCTTTCACGAAAGAACAGATTCTAGGGTGTAATTCCTATTTAGATTGGATTTTGCGGAGTTTAGCTCGCCATGTCGCAGGAGGTACGCAGTTACGCCAATTTGCAGAGGTAGAAAGCCCGCAATTCCCAGATATACCGTACAAAGATTGTCCTGTATCCTTCCACGTTCATGATGGAAATGATTACAGTGTTTCACAGGAAACACCGTCCGTAGAAGTAGATATTCTAGAGCAAGTACGGGCTCAATTGCCAGTGGAAGCGCCACCACTAGATCCTATCGTGGTGGACCGATTGACCTCTGTGTATCCTTATGAAAGTTCTACAGAACGGGCAGGGAAAATTTCTGTATCTGAAATCAAACGGCGCTTTGTGGAGCTAGAAGAATTGGCGAAACAGATGATTGAGCCTACTGGCGAGCAGGGCATGGAAAACGGTGCTCAGAAAGCCAAAGAAAAGGGTGTAGAGGATATATCAGAAGAAGCTCCTGTAGATCTAGGACCCTTCGACGTAGCCTTATCTTCTATGAATGAGTCCACACCGATTCGCAGTGGTGCTCGTTGGGGTACTCTCATGCATGAAGTGATGCAGTGGTTGCCGTTGCAACAGTATACACGACCATCTTTGCGACAAGCCTTGGATTCACTAGTATTACAAGGATACTTGACCGATGAGGAACGGAAAGCGATCAGTGAAAAACGGATTTATGATTTCTTTCAGTCTGACCTAGGACAACGATTGCTAACAGCACAGCGCGTGGAACGAGAGTTACCATTCAGTATGCTATTCCCGGCGAACCGTGTGTACCCAGAGATGCTAGATGGGGAAGAACTATTCCTACAAGGTATCATCGATACGGCATTTCTAGAAGAGGGCGCTTGGGTGCTAGTGGATTACAAAACCGACCGTCTAGATGAAGAGGCGCTGGTAGAACGCTATCGTATTCAGCTGATGCTGTATAAAGAGGCCTTGGAACGATTGACACCATACCCTGTGAAAGAGGTATACATTTATTCTTTCCGACTAGAACAGGCTATACCTGTATAGAGTGCTAGTTATTCGACGTTCCTCTGTTTTGTTTTAAACAAAATGCTTTATAGAGTGTAATTGTTGCAATATATAGTGTGGATTCCTAATATAAAGGGGTAGGGCGCAGTATATAATAGGCATGAAAAAGGGCCCCGAAGGACCCTTTCAGTATGGTATTATTCGTTTTCGTGACCTTTGTGCCACCAAGTGATACCTTTTTGAGTTGGTAAAATAGAGCGATCGAAGATTGGCTCTTCAATACCTTGTGCTTTTTGGTTCATGTAGTCTTTCAGTGCAATAATTACTAATTTGCCTAAACGTAAGATAGATGTAATGTTGCAAAGTACCAAGAATGCCATGAACAAGTCAGCTAAGTTCCATACAAGGTTTAACTCGGCAATACAACCGACATAGACCATGATGATAACAAGAGCACGGAATAGGTTGATAGCGAACTTGTTGTTTTTCGTCATATGTGCAATATTCACTTCGCCGTAGAAATAGTTACCGATAATGGAGCTATAGGCAAACATGAATACGAACAATGCGATGACTGCTGGAGCCCAAGAACCTAGTTGTTGACCAATGCTGTGTTGAACAAGGGCAATACCTGTTAAATCTGTGTGCACATAGTCTCTAGATACAAGGACGATGAAAGCAGATGCGCTACATACAAGTATTGTATCTACAAACACACCAAGAGCTTGGATTAAACCTTGTTTTACTGGATGCGATACATCTGACGCTGCGGACGCATTTGGTACGGAACCTTCACCAGCCTCGTTGGAGAACAAGCCACGTTTAATACCTTGCATGACAGCAGCACCGATGAAACCGCCTGTAGCAGAATCAACTGTGAAAGCTTGTGTAAAGATAGCAGAGATAACAGCTGGTAATACAGTAATATTAGCGATGACAATGTAGACGGCGATTAATACATATAAACCAGCCATAAAAGGAACTAAAAACTCAGCTGTTTGAGCAATACGTTTGGCACCACCGAAGATAACGAGAGCAGAGAGCGCCGCTACGATAATTCCTGTTGTGGATGCATCGATATTCCAAGGTTGTACGGCAATCGCAATTGTGTTAGCTTGTACAGAGTTGTAGATTAATCCATAGGTGACACTGATTAAGATGGCAAATAAAATGGATAAGAACGGGCTATTCAAGCCATGGCGAATGTAATAGGATGGACCGCCACGGAAGGAGCCATCAGGCAAACGCTCTTTGTAGATTTGGCCTAATGTGTTTTCGATGAAACTAGTAGCCGCTCCTAATAAAGCGATAACCCACATCCAGAATATAGCACCAGGGCCACCCAATGTAATAGCAA
>CAUUJQ010000024.1:0-10561 GCA_963545445.1 uncultured Veillonella sp.
GGTAATTCTTGGAAGGCCCCCCTTCAATCATATAGCTAGCCAATGTGAAAGGAGCACCTGCAAAGCCAATCAATGGAACGGTGAGCATTTCTTTCGTCAACATTTGGATCGTTTTCACCATGAAGTCCAACGATTCTTCTACCACAATATCCCGGAGCTGTTCCACATCATTTTTGGAGCGAATAGGATTGGAAATCACTGGTCCTATACCAGATTTGATATTCACATCTACCCCCATCGGCACCAAGGGAGTCATAATATCTTTATACAAAATAGCCGCATCCACATCATACTCATGAACAGGAAGTGCCGTCACCTTCGCACATAGTTCTGGTTGATGAGTAATCTCAAATAAACTATATCGCTCTTTAATCTTGCGATATGCCGCCTGACTTCGTCCCGCTTGACGCATAAACCAAACTGGTCTACGGGACACCGACTCACCTGCAATCATATGCAAATAATCTTGTCGTTTTTCCATATATATTTACACCTTACCTTTTACCAAACCAAATTTGGATTCTACTTTCTATTGTAGCATATAGCACGTATATTTACCTATATATTCTGTCACTACATATAAATCGTATATCGATTTCTATCTATAAGGTAATATAAACTATCTAAACATGTGCTTACCTTGCATAAATGTACAGTTTCTCATTATTTGTAATATGTTTGGTTATATATCTTGTATCCTTACGTACTCTGCCCTTAACATATAAGCAATCTCTTTGGCACGGTTCATGCGAACAAAACTAGTATCTGTATCGATGATCGTCGTTTGTATCCCCTGATTCGTCAGCCATCTGCCGATGTCATCTAGTCCCTGTAGTGCTTGTGAGGTGACCTTCCCATCTGTAATGATGACCACCTTTGCCTGCACAGGCCCCAGCTGCGACATATCCACAACTATCTGTTGTACCGCTTCCTCAACGCCTTTCACAAAGGGCGTTCTGCCCCCAATCCTCACTGACTCCAATGCATTAGGGATGGTCTCGATATGACTTGTCAATGGCACCACACATTGGGCACCTTGCTTTTGAAAGGTGATGAGCGATACATACTGTCGTTTTACATACATCATCTGTATGCATTGTGAAAGTAACTTCTCCGTCTCCTCTAATCGTTTTCTCTGTCCCATAGATCCACTTGAATCCACTACTAAATAGATAGCTTCTTTTGGCGTTTCCTTATGCATAGCATATCTGATGTCATCTATTGTTAGCCTCAAAGGTAATTGCCGGCTACGTACAATCCCCTGTACTATCGTCGGTATCCAGGCAATGGTTCTCCCCGTACTTCCTTGACGATGCACCTTAGGGCCACGGCTGTCGGCAGAGATGTCTAGTTTTTTCTTTGATACCTCCGATTGCAACATCCCATATAGATCTAACACCTGTGTTTCCACTGCTTCTGAAAGTGTAAAGGATGATTCTTCCATACCTCTATGAGACTTACGTTGGCCCTCTCCATTAGTATCTGTTTCTTCCTCTGCTCCATCATGCCCAGTATCTAGTTCCGATTCTGTCTGTTCTGATTCCACAGTGTTTCCCTCTTTTGATGGTTCATCATAAGGCTCATCACTATCTGATATCATCCCCTTATAAGTCCTTCCTATTTGCTCAGCACGGTTGTTCTCCCTATCTACACCCTGCGATATATTGTCGTTTCCTCGATTTGAACTGGCCTCTTCCAGTTTCTCTTGTTCAGTGCTTGTCTCATCAGATGGCATTGGGTCAGATGAGTCATGAGTCTCACCATCTTGCTGTATTCGATAGTTCCCTAGAATCTTCATTTTTTGTGGTAACGTCCAAGGGAGTACATCTTCTACATCAATAGGCTCCACAAATGGATGGCCTTTTTCTCTGGCTAAACCGATAGACGCCTTTAGTAAAATATATTCCATGCCCATAAAGGAAATATTGAATCTCTCTACTACGCTTGAAATGTATGTATATATGCTATCATGCACTGTCGGAATGCTAGGTGCATCCAGTACTGTTTCCGCCTGGTCCCTATCTGCTAAGACTCGCACTCTAGTGTCCCTATCCGGCGACTCTATGGGAATCCATAAGTCCATATCATAGACCCATTGTGACAAACCTTCTGTTCCCGTATAGGTCCCAATGATTTGTAACGGTCTTCCCGCTTCGTACCGCCGATTTTGCTCATACAGAATCCGTAACCACATTGAACGGTCAAAATGATCCAATCCTTCGCAGATAAGTAAATCATATACATCCCAAGGATGTGCTTGTCTTACAATCTGAGCTGTTTCTAAGGTCCTTTGTATATCTACCACTTCATGCATAGCAATCATATCTGCGTGAGACGTAATCGTCGTATAACTTCGTTCCCTATGATGCAACACTTGCAACAGGGCATGTGTTTTGCCCGTACCCACCTCACCGGAGATTAATAATGTCCGCAACAAAGGTTCTTGCAAAAAGAGGTGAATGCCTGTATTCATTTGTACACTCATACCATTCACCTCCTTTAACAAAATCTTTAATTACCCCATAGATTCTCTAGCATAGTGTCATCAAATTCACGTTGCTCAAAGGGTTTCCGCTTCATCCGGTGCGCTACCACAAGAGGTGTCAACTGTTTCAGATGATCCATAGTCACACAGGTTTCCCCTTGTAAGGCCGCTAAGGCACGGCTGCTATTGAGCAAGGTAATATCCGAACGATGTCCCTCTACGCCTAGGGTAATCGATATATTGGCAATCAGTTCTAATAGATTCATATCTATTGCAATCGTCGGCAATGCTTTACGAGCGGTTTCAATCGTGTTACGCAACGCTTCATCGTCCTTTCTGTAGGACTCAATAAATGCCGTCGGATTATCTTCAAACGCCAGTCGGCGACGCAATACTTCCATTCGCAATGCTACATCGGTTTCTGCTTTCACAGTTACAGATAGGCCAAACCGATCTAGTAATTGTGGTCGAATCGCCCCTTCTTCGGGATTCATGGTACCCACCAAAATAAAGCGAGATGGATGACTGTGGCTGATACCCTCACGTTCGACGCGATTCACCCCCATGGCCGCTACATCTAACAATGTATCCACTAAGTAGTCCTCTAGTAAATTGACTTCATCCACATAGAGAATATTTTCGTGGGCCTCAAATAAAATGCCTGGCGAAAACTCTTGCTTTCCCTCTTGCAGCATCCGCTCAATATCCAAGGTACCTACCAATCGATCTTCCGTGCAATGCAAAGGAAGATTCACCACTTTCATAGGCGTTCCATCACGATGCGTAGGTAATATCTTGGCTAAGCCCCTCACCGCTGTCGATTTGGCGGTTCCCTTATCACCTTGTATCAACACGCCACCTACCCGTGGGTCTACCGCATTGAGGAGTAAGGCCAATTTCATTTGCTCTTGTCCTACTAAGGCTGTAAAAGGATATATAGTACTCATGTTAGTCTCCTTACTCTTCATCATAATACCCCTCTAGGTCATCTTCCAAAGACATTGCCACATCCCGCAATCCTTCTCTGCGTTTCTCACTAGCCTTCCAAAGGCCTCGTTGTTCTGCTTCTAATAAAGTATGACAAATGGCTCTTAATGCCCAAGGGTTGGCTTGGCGCATCCAGTCCTGTACCTCCTGATTCATGACATATTCGTCTGTATAGGCATCATACATCCAATCTTGCACCATATCACTAGTGGCATCCCATTCATAGGTATGTTGTACATAGGACGCCATATCGGCCGCGCCTTTGTAACCATGCTTCATCATACCTTTTATAAAGATGGGATTCATCGGTTCACTGCGAAATTGTCGTTGGATTTCATCCTTCAAGGAACGCACGACTATATCTGTACGGTATGTTGTATCGCCTATAAATGATTTCGGCTGTACTCCTTTAATAGATTCTACAGCCGCAATCATCCCTCCATGGTAGGCATTGAAATCATCTGTACTCAACAAACTAACTTCTCGGTTATCTTCATTTTTCACGGTCACTTCAATAGACCCTAGTCGCTTGCGAAACTGTTGATGGCTTGGGATAATCTCCCCCCGCTCATCATATCCATAGCCACCCCATGTGACATAGGCATTGGCTAAGTTTTCACGAGTCGACCAATGACTGTGTTCTAAAATTTGGTTTACCCCTGCCCCATAGGCGCCTGGTGCATCTCCAAAGACACGGATTGATGCAGCTTTGATAGCTTCTTCATATTCCATGCCTTCTTCGACTAACACAGCTGTATCTAGATCTATATGTTTTTTCACATAATTTACGCTATGATCTTCAGCAAGGGATCCCACCAGTTGTACAGCTTTCGCAATCCACATGACGCCGGACGGCATCATGTCTCGAAATAGGCCACTAATACGGCTTGTCACATCGATTCGTGGTCGCCCTAATTCCTCGATAGGTATGACTTCTAAATCGGACACACGACTTCCTGTATAAACTGGTCGTACACCCAATAAATAGAATACTTCACCAATACATTGTCCATGCGTGCGTTGCGTATTATCAGCCCACAAGACTATGCCAATTTCCTCTGGATATCGCTGTTCCTCTCGAATATATTCATTCAGCAACGCCTTCCCTAGTTCACAACCGATAGCATAGGCAGGCACGGTCGGTAAGGTCCGTTCATCGACGCCATAAAAATTGCGCCCCATCGGTAGTACATCGATACCACCATTAGTAACAGCGCCACCGATATTAGGTGGAATATAGTTCCCTTCTAAACCTCGTAACAATTGGCACATTTCTTCTTTGGTTTGGCGCAACCCTGCTAGGTAGGTCTCACACAGCGTTTCTTTCTGTGCATCGTCTGGCACACCATGCATGTCTATGAAAGCATCTATATACCCATCTTCTTCCTCTGTGGTTGGATTTTGCCCTAAAATATGCAAGCCACAACGAATATGACGATTTTGGATATCCATCAAATAGTTATGAATTTCCCCTAACAGTTCTTCTGCCTCGTCTGCATGAATGGATTCAGCTAAGGAGCGCCACTCTTCTTCACTGACAGATTTATCTGTCACAAAGTGTACCTGACCACCCTCTTGATACCAGTCGAAGGGTTCGCACAAGTGCTCTAAATGACACTCTTTCACAGAAGATAAGATATATCCTAATACCACTTGCTCTTGGTTTGTTTCCTGTGCTTTCATATGGTCATACTCATCTAAGTATCGTTCCAAAGTTTCGTAATCGCCATATAACCCAGACCGCTTCATAGGTGGCGATAAATAACTAAGTAAAACTGCATGGCTACGCCGTTTTGCTTGAATCCCTTCACCGACGATAGTTGTCCAGTATGGATAGAGATTTGGCATATCTTCGATACCTAACTGCGGGTAACAATAGGAACTTAACGCCGTTCCCTTGCCGGGTAACCATTCTAAGTTACCATGAGTGCCCATGTGGATCGCCACATCGGCTTGAAATACTGTACGCACCCAATAGTACACCCCCTCATAGTGATGAGTTGGTGGAATATCCGGCGAATGGTACAGTGCATCAGGATTGTCACTAAATCCACGTGGTGGTTGTACTAAGACCCACACATTACCAAAAGACACTCCTGGTATAATGAGTTCTTCATCTTCTACAAATATCTCTCCTATAGGCTGTCCCCAATGTTGAAGCAATGAGGCTTGGGTACAACTATCCAACTTCGAAAACCATGTGTCATACAGTATTTTGGGGAGTTTAGGGGCCTTCTCGATTGCCGTATCTGTCAAGCAATCTACATCATTGGTAGCATGTTTGGTAAGTATCGTCATGAGTTCTTCACTCGTGTTAGGAATCCCTTCCACTGTATATCCTGTGTGTTGCAATTCTTGTAACAATCGCAGTACAGATTCTGGCGTATCTAGTCCACAAGCATTACCAATATGCGAATTTTTTGGCGGATAATTATGAAGGAATAGAGCTATCTTAACATTTTCTCTGTCTTTCTGTTGTAATGCAATCCAACGTTTCGCTTGGTCTACTACTTTTTGAATGCCCTCAAGATATGGCTTGAAATAGTAGCCTCTTTCCTCTGAATACGTTCTAGTCCCTACGATATGACCATTTAGAATACCATCTATTTCCGGCAAGGACAAACAGAATGAAATATCCATCGGCTCTAGCCCTTGCGATCGTCTTTGCCAGCTTTCAAAACTCGTATAGGTAACAAATCCCTGCAAGATAGGGATACCTAACGCTGTGATTTCCTCTCTCGTAGCCCCTTGTAAGCCCATGATAGAAAATTTACAGGTATTGATAATAAGCGATACTATCCCTTGCACCTGATGATCAAATAATATATTCCAGCAATCATACCAACGTAACTGCCCGCCGGGTTTACTGCTGTATTGACCAAACACTAACACAGGCGATAATCCTTGTTCTAACGCCCGATCATACAGTGCATAAGGATAGTCTAATTGGCCTAGTACCCATTCATCTCGATAAAAGAAAATGCCCACTACTGGACCTTCATGGTTGTAATCCTTACGATACGCTTGATAGGATGGATACACTTCGCCCCGTCTGCCTACAATACCTTGGTAAGGTAGCTCTTATACCGGCTGCACCTCTCCTGTATCTCCTTGCAATGAAAGCATATATTGACACAATCCATAGAAGTTCTCTGTTCCACCTTGGTGTAAATAGATTTGAATTTGATTGATGTCCCCATCCGCTATACCATAGCGCTGTACATCTGACGCTGAGTCATGAAATAGCAATACATAGGGAACACCTTTCTGCTGTATATACTTATGAATCCCTTTCACCAATGCCGTATCTAAGGTACTTCCTACATGCGTAAATAGAACTGTATCCGCAGTGTCTATGGCGCGCTGAACATCAGATAACTCTATACTTTCAGATGACAGAAAGACTATGCCCAATGACATAGTCTCATCTGTACAGGTTTGTTCTATCTCTTTAGCCCATTGCCAATGTTTTGTTATGGAAGTGATGAGTAAGATAGAATGTTTCATACCTTGCTCACCATAATGTATATATGTAATGCCTTCCCTTTCACCATTACTGTCTCCTAACTGTAGCGCTTGCTACTAATTATATGTGTCCACATGCCCATTGCGGAACACAGTCTGTTAACTTTTTAAGTCAAAGATTTTATTATACGTTTTCTCATACTCATTCTTTGCCTGAAAGAATATATTTCTAGTCTATCATACTATAGATTTAATATGGTAGTAAAATGAATTTTGGTTCATCAACTATCCCCGCGAACGAAAAAGCACCTCCCACAAAGGAAGATGCTTTTCTATCCGCACGCTATGGTGATGCTATTCCTTTACAGATAACATCGCTCTAAGAGCTTCGTATCCATAGGTCACCATAGGAATATCTTCTATGAAGTTTGTATCTTCTATGTCTTCTGCGTAATCTGCTACCACACAGATGTCATTAGCACCCGCAAGTCGCAGTAGGCGAATACTTTCACCAATCTGAGACGTATCTAATGCATCATTCATAACCACAACGCCTACTACATTGCGATTAAAAGCACCTGCCGTAGCTGGTGGATAGGGATTAAATGGTTCCCCCAAGCGGTAGCCCAGTACCACTGTATCCACATCGTAGGATGACACTAGAAGAGCAGAAAAATACCATGGGTTCTCAATGTACTCTCCAGGAGTTAGCACACAATTGCCTTCACGATACACCGCCATTGGCCGTGGTAAGGTCTTCTTTCCGCCTAAAAGACGTTGTACCACGGTTTCCACATGACTATAGGTGCTACCCACCCACAGAGTACTACGCAAGGTATCCACGGTTAGCTCCTTGTAAGAGGAACTACGCTAAACTGTAGCAATTCCGAGAATCCCTGTAACACACTAGAGAGTGATACCTCTACGCTAGAAACATCTCCTGATATTAACACAGCCCCTGAGAATCGATCGATAAATTCGATATGTACATTCGCTGCTTTAGAGGCCATATCTCCTGCAATGATAGCCGCTTCCCCTGGAGTAATCGTCAAAATACCTACAGCACTACGACCTTCGCTATCCAAACCTAATTTACTGTATAAGTCCCGCTTAGGATTCGCCAACACATGAGCCAATGTGACTTGTTTCCCTGGTACTGACTCTTGAATGATACGTTGCTTATCTAGCATCGGATATAACCCCCTTTCAAATTATAAATGTAACGCTGCATGTAGCCAATTAAATGCACCCACCGCTAACAATGCGCCAATCGTTGGTCCTACAATCGGTACCCATGCATAACCCATGTTGGCAGTTCCTTTATTAGGAAGTGGTAAAATCGCATAGGCCAAACGTGGAGTAAAGTCACGAGCAGGATTCAAAGCAAAGCCTGTAGTTCCACCAAAAGAAAAACCGATACTTGCAACAAGGAAACCAATAATTAGTGGCGCTAAGCCATCAGCCATAGGTCCCAAGAAAAGTACACAAAAGATGAATAAGAAAGTAGCAATGATTTCAGATAGTAAGTTCCAAGCGCGTTCATCACAAGCTGGACCTGTAGCAAAAATACCTACGCAGTTTCCTTCATCTGGACCAGTGATCTTGAAGTGAGGGTAGTAATGTAGCATCGTAATGCCTGCGCCTACAAAGCCACCCAATAATTGAGCAATAATAGCTCCCAATACTAACTCAGGAGGGAATAATCCACCCGCTGCGAAAGCAATCGTTAAGGCTGGGTTCAAGTGTCCCACACCACCTAAGTGAACCGCCACATAGACTGCAAATGTAACTGCAAATCCCCAGCCAAACATCAATCCAATCCAGTTTGTTTTAATTGCGCTTGTGATTGTATTTTTAAGCAATAATCCAGCATTACAACTACTACCGAAAGCCATTAAAATAGCTGTTCCGATAAATTCACTAACATACACTTGTGTAGCATCCATATGTGTTACCTCATATAATACATGTTAATATACGTGTTAAATCTTCTTTTGTGGCTGCGTATGGATTACCTGGGTAGGTACGATCCACCATGGCCTGTTGCACTAATGTAGGGAACGATTCCTTAAAGGAAACTTCATCAACACCAAACTCTTTCATTGTTATAATGCAACCCACTCGACGTGCTAAAGATTGTGCACACCGCACTAAGGCAGTTATTTGTGCACTTTCATCATCAGATTCGGTGGTTAAGGAGAGTTTTTGTGCAATCGAAATGTATTTTAATTTAGCCTCATTAGAGTTGGCTGCATTATACATAATGACATAGGGCAATAACATCGCATTGGCTAGGCCATGCGGCACATGAAATTGCCCGCCCAATTGATGTGCTAAGGCATGGGTAATGCCTAGACCAGCTTGATTGAAAGCTAGTCCTGCCATGCAGGATGCTTCATGCATCGCTGCTCGTGCTGCTTCGTCAGTACCACGCTCTACACATGTTGGTAAATTCTTAACAACTAATTCTATTGCTTTTTCCGCTAATGCATCGGTAAAATGATTGGCCTCTGTAGCCACCAAAGCTTCTATAGCATGTACGAGTACATCCATACCACTATAGGCGGTTACTTTTGGAGGAGCTGATTTCACAAAGAATGTTGTTAAAATCGCTTCATCTGGTAATAGGCTATCATCTACCAATGGATATTTAATACCTGTTTTAGTATCTGTAATAACAGCAAATGATGTCACTTCAGATCCTGTTCCGCTCGTTGTTGGTATGGCAATAAATTTTTTAACGCTGATACCATAAATTGTTTTACAGAAATAGTTAATACCCTTTGCTGTATCAATGGCAGATCCTCCACCAATGACAATCAGTACTGTAGCTTTTTCCTTCTGTAATACCTCTACCCCTTTGACAATGGAATCAATTGGTGGATCTGGTACTACATCGGAATACACAACATAAGTATTGCTTGTATTCACCAAGTCAATTACTGTCTGTAATGCTGGTGTACCTTCTAAAAATGGATCACAGATGATAAAAATACGTTCTCCTTCCAATAGGCGAAGTCTTTCTAAGGCATCTGTTTTGGTACCATTGGCAGAGTGTTCTGTTTGTCCTGTAAAAATTTGCGTTTTAAATGACCATGATTCCATGATTACGCCCCTTGTATATATGATTGAAAAGCTCGTAGCCCTGCATTCACTATGAGCACATCTTCTTCTACAGTGCCACCACTAATGCCTAGACCACCGATTAGATGGTTTCCTAGCATTAGTGGCTCACCACCGCCAAATAAGACTATGGGTCTTTTCACCATCGTCTCAATTCCATAAAGAGGAGTCCCTGGTTGCACTATGGCTCCTAGCTTTTCTGTTCCACACCGAAAAGCTACTGCTGTATAGGCCTTATTAGGGGCTAGTTCTATGCTCACACCTAGAGCTCGTTCCATACGCCGTTGATACACTAACGATCCGCTAGCATCCACAATAGCAATTACTACAGGAATCCCCAATCGTTTCGCCTCTTGTTCACAGGCTTCAACGACCGTATCCACAACAGATTCAATGGTTATTCCCGTATGTCTCGACCAATGTGCTGCTCGTCCAATAGGGGCGATCCCCTCTTGTGTAGTGGATGGTACGCGCTCTATGTTTGCAATAATGTCTCGGACT
>CAUUJQ010000025.1:0-10064 GCA_963545445.1 uncultured Veillonella sp.
GTTCTGCCAGCGGATCTCGCATTTACGATATCGATGGCAATGAGTACATCGATTATGTATTGTCTTGGGGTCCTATGATTCTAGGCCATGCGAATCCTGAAATCGTGGCATCCATTCTGGAAGCGATTCCTCGTGGTACCAGCTATGGGGCGCCAACTTTGCTTGAAACAGAAGTGGCGAAAAAAATCCAAGCTTTCTATCCATCTATGGAAATGGTGCGTATGGTGAACTCTGGTACAGAATCTACCATGAGTGCCTTGCGTTTGGCTCGTGGCTATACAGGTCGTGACAAAATTGTGAAATTCATCGGCTGTTACCATGGTCATAGTGATAGCTTGTTGGTGAAAGCCGGTTCCGGACTCGCCACCTTTGGTGTGCCAGATAGTCCAGGTGTGCCAGCTGGTGTAGCGGCAGATACGATTACATTGCCATACAATGATTCTGATGCGGTTCGTCAATTGTTCGCCGATTATGGTGCAAGCATTGCCGCCATCATTGTAGAACCAGTAGCTGGTAATATGGGTTGCGTGCCTCCTGTGGAAGGATTCTTGGAAACCTTGCGTGAAGTAACGACAGAGCACGGTGCTGTCCTCATCTTTGATGAAGTGATGTGCGGATTCCGATCCAGTTCTGGGGGTGCACAAAAATATTACAATGTGACTCCAGATTTGACATGCTTGGGTAAAATCGTAGGTGGCGGTTTGCCGATGGCTGTGTTTGGTGGTAAGAAAGAGATCATGTCTTCCATCGCTCCATCTGGCCCCGTATACCAAGCCGGTACTTTGAGTGGTAATCCAGTAGCTATGGCGGCAGGTCTTGCGACATTGACGATGTTGCAAAAAAATCCAACCGCCTTCCGTCAAGTTGAAGAATCGACAGAGTTGCTTTGCCAAGGCTTAGAAGCGGCGGCAAAAGAAGTAGGCGTACCTGTAGTGGTACAACGTGTGGGCTCTATGTTTACCCTGTTCTTTACCGACAAACCAGTCCACAACTTTGACGATGCCAGCGCTTGCGATATGGAAGCGTTCAAAACGTTCTTCCATTATAACTTGGAACACGGTATCTATTACGCCGCGAGCCAATATGAAAGTAACTTCTTATCCACTTGCCATAGCGAGCAAGACTTGGCATACACATTGAAAATTGCGAAAGAAGCATTTCAGGCTATTAAAGGATAATACGTGTGTTGATGCTTTTTAAGCAAGGTAATGGAAACCGACTGTAGAAGGATGCAGTAAGACAACAACTAATAGTATGTAACAGCATATACGTATGAATAGAAATGCCATACACATCGAAGATAATCTATGTTACACTAGATTATAGAGAGTGTATGGCATTCTTTATAGTTTTACATGTAGGGAGCTCCTGTTGTCGGGATAGGAACCTCATGTGATGCAGAAATGTTAGATACGAATATTTCATATATATTAGATGAGATAGGCGTGTCATATGTTATATATAGGAGGTGTAACGATGAGTGTTTTAATTTCTCCGAAAGAATTACAAGCACAATTAGATAGAGTAGTGGTCCTCGATGCTCGTGGGTTTGATGCGTACGCAGCAGCGCATATCCCAGGCTCCTTTGCCATTGATATGGAGGCGCATATGAGCGGACCATTGGGCGAGCATGGTGGTCGCCATCCATTGCCAGACATGTCCGTGTTGGCACAACGTTTGAGTGAATGCGGTGTGACTATGGATTCGCATATCGTGGTGTACGATGCGTGGATTTCCTTTGCCGGTCGCTTGCGTTTCTTATTACTATACATGGGCTTCATCAATGTGAAAGTCCTAGCCGGTGGCATTGAACGTTGGTCCCGTGAAGGATATGCATTGACGAAAGAGGAAACACCAGCTGTGGCAGATCCAAAACCATTGGAGTATACCTTGCAAGACCATTTACTAATGCATCGTGATGAAGTGTTACAAGCTAGCCAAACTGGTAGTCATGTGATTATCGATGCACGAGCACCAAAACGGTATGATGGATCTGTAGTGGATACGATGGATGGTATGACAGGACATATCCCAGGGGCGATCAATCATTTCTACGAATGGGGCTTTACCCCTGATGGCGTACGTCCGATTGCAGAATTAGAAGCATCCTATGGTGACTTAGCTAAGGTGGAGAAACCTATCGTCACCTATTGTGGATCTGGAGTGACAGCGGCGAACTTGATGATAGTTCTCGCTGAAATCGGTGTAGAACCAGCCATGTATTTAGGTAGCTCTAGCGATTGGGTGACCTATGAGGGATTCCCGTTGGAAACAGGGGTGAATACATTGTAAATATAAAACAGAGGTCTTTGCGATCAGACCTCTGTTTTCTTATGTATTAATTATTAGTTGTTGTCCGTCCCAGTGTAACTTTCAAAAACACTCCTGTCAGTGCAATGATAGCCCCTGTGGTGATAAACATAGTACCGAACCCCCATTGGGATGCGATGAAGGAACCGCCCAAGGATCCGATGAAGTAGCCCATAAATAAAGTAGATTGGTTATAGGCGAAGACTTGGCCTGCGAATGCTTTTGGTGTAATACTAGATAGGTAGGTATTAATACCTGGTAATAATCCACCTAAGCCAATGCCCAGTAGGAACCGCAAAATGCACAAGGTGTAGATGTCAGTGACAAATGCTTGCGGTATAGTCACGACACCGACGTAGATGAAACTCGTCCATAAAATAAACCGTGGTCCTAATTTGTCGATGTATCTACCGAGGACGGAGCTAGCCACCATTTGGGCAAGACCTGTTACTGTGAAAGCTAATCCCGCTAAGAGAGCAATGTGCTCCGCCCCTTGTCCAACGATTTCTTGGACAAAGACGGATAGGATTGGCGCCGTTGCCATGGTGGTGAAAGCAAAGATAAAGGAACCTACAGAGATATAGATAAGCCCTTTCCAGTCGGGAATGGATGCTTTCAACGTAGCAAGTGATTGAGAGGATCCTTTTGGTTGTGGTGTAAAGTCTTCTTTCACAAAGAATAAGGTGGATAAGAAGGCGGTACCCAGTAAGGCAGACACGACGAAGAAGGCATAGCGAATGCCAAAAATTCCACCGATGTAACCACCGATCATAGGGCCCAAGAGGGAGCCACCAAGGTTGGCAGCGGACAAGAGACCAAGAGCCCATCCCGTTTGGGCTTGTGGCGTTTGCGTAGCGACGAGGGTGATGGAACCAGAAAAAAATCCGGAAATCATGCCGTTTAGGATCCGTACGATGACGATGTGCTCAGGTGCTTGGGCAAATCCGAGGAGAGCATTGGTAATAGCCATCCCAAGACTAGCACGCAATAGAATAAGTTTGCGACCCTTGCGGTCGGCGAGTTTACCCCAGAAGGGTGCGAAGAGGGCTACCATGAGGTAGGTCATACCCATGGCGAGACCGGACCAATTGGCAAGATCCCCCTGATCGTGGACACCCAAGTCCTGTAAATATAAAGGTATGAGTGGGGCTGCTTGGCTGAGCCCTACCGATGCCATAAAGGCACCAAATAAACAAACATATAATGTGCGTTTCCAAAGTTCCATACTGACTCCTATGCGCGTGGTGTAAAACTGTAATCATTCATTTACTTATGGTAGCACATAAGTGAAATTTATTACACCCTTAATATTAGCTATATATAAACATGTGCTAGTTTCTTCTAGAGTTTTATGAATATCGGTCTAGTACTTGCTCTTATTGCATGTATAGAATGCGTTTGCCCCTATTGCAAGAGCCCTACAGATAGTATATAATTGTATCTGTAATTGACAACGATATATGTTAATACGTTGATAAAGACGGTCATGCAAGGTAGCTCCGAGCGAGTGAGGGATGGTGAAAGCCTCATGGGTGAATGCATGGCAGATCACTTTTGAGTATATGTTGGGGAGCCCGTGCCGGGGGTACTCACATCGGTGGACACCGTTATATGTTTGAGCGATGATTCGTTGGGGGTAACTTTCACGAGAATCATCAGTAGGGTGGTACCACGGATTTGCATTCCGTCCCTTCGGGGAGCGGGTGCTTTTTTTATTGAGAGGAGAAATACAATGTCTAATGAAGTGGATTATGGTAAGACTTTGCACTTGCCTGAAACAGAATTTCCTATGCGCGGCAATTTGCCAAAACGGGAACCAGAATTTATCAAATTTTGGGAAGATAACAAAATCTATGAAAAACGCTTAGCAAAAAATAAAGGTAAAAAATCTTTCATCTTGCATGATGGCCCTCCGTATGCAAATGGTAAATTGCACATTGGCCATGCTTTGAATAAAACATTGAAAGACATTGTTATGAAATACAAAACAATGCAAGGTCATTACACACCATACATTCCTGGTTGGGATACACATGGTCTTCCTATCGAACATGCGGTTATCAAAAACACTGGTTTGAACCGTCATGAAATGAGTCCATTGGACCTTCGCAATAAATGTCGTGAATACGCATTGAATTGTGTAGAAGAACAAAAGAAAGATTTCATCCGCTTTGGTGTGCTTGGTGAATGGGACCGTCCATATTTGACATTGCGCCCTGAGTTCGAAGTGAAACAAATTGGCGTATTCGGCGAAATGGCGAAACGTGGTTACATCTACAAAGGTTTGAAAACTGTATACTGGTGTACGCATTGTGAAACTGCCTTGGCAGAAGCGGAAATCGAATATGCTGAGAAAAAATCTTTCTCCATCTACGTTAAATTTGCTTATGTAAACGGTGCTGAAAGTACATTGCCAGCAGGTTTTGATACTAGCAAATTGTTCTCCGTCATCTGGACAACAACTCCTTGGACAATGCCTGCCAACCAAGCTATCTCTGTGAACCCAGAATTAGATTACTCCTGGGTGAAAATCGGCGATGAAGCATGGTTGCTTGCTAACGGCTTAATCGAAACAGCGACAAAAGAAATGGGCGTAGAATCCTATGAAGTATTGAATACTTTCAAAGGTAGCGAACTAGAATTAGCGAACTTTAAACATCCATTTGCCGATCGTAACGCTCCTATCTTGTTGGGTTCTCACGTTACATTAGACGCTGGTACAGGTTGCGTACATACTGCTCCTGCTCATGGTGAAGATGACTTTAACGTGGTGAAAGTATACAAAGATGCTGGTAAAATCGACTTTGATATTTTATCTTTAGTAGATGCTACTGGTCGTTACATTGCGAAAGTTGACGAACCTCGTTATGGCGATACAGAACAACCATTGGCTGGTGTGGAAATCCACGATGCAGAAGTACCAGTAATCAAAATCTTGGCTCATAACGGTGCGTTGGTACAAAAAGGCAACATTCGACACCAATATGCTCATTGCTGGCGTTGTAAAAACCCTGTTATCTATCGTGCTACAGAACAATGGTTCTCCTCTGTGGATGGCTATCGTCAAGAAGCATTGAAAGCTATCGATGAACAAGTACAATGGATTCCTAAATGGGGTCATGACCGCATTTACAATATGATCGCAGACCGTGGGGACTGGGTAATCTCTCGTCAACGTGCGTGGGGTGTGCCAATTCCTATCTACTATTGCGACCATTGTGGAGAGCATATCATCAATGATGATACAATCTCTTCCCTGCAAGAATGGTTTGCGAAAGAAGGTTCCAACGCTTGGTGGGCTCATGAAGCAAAAGAATTATTGCCAGAAGGATTCACATGTCCATCTTGCGGACACGATTCTTTCCACAAAGAAACAGACATCATGGACGTATGGTTCGACAGCGGTAGCTCTTGGTCTGGCGTATTAGAACAAAACGAAATGGATGTACCTTGCGCTATGTACTTAGAAGGTTCTGACCAACATCGTGGTTGGTTCAACTCTTCCTTGTTAACAGGTATCGCGACACGTGGTCATGCACCATACAATGCTGTATTGACTCACGGTTTCGTAGTGGATGGGGAAGGTCGCAAAATGTCTAAATCTGTAGGCAATACAGTGGCGCCTTCTGATATTATCGATGTACACGGTGCGGACGTAATGCGTTTATGGGTTTCTTCTGCAGATTACCAAGCAGACGTGCGCTTGTCCAAAGACATCGTAAAACAATTGGCGGAAGTATATCGTAAAATCCGTAACACATTCCGTTTCTTGTTGGGTAACTTAGATAACTTTAACCCTAACACAGATAAAGTCGCTTACAAAGATTTAACAGAACTAGATCGTTGGGCATTACATCGTTTAGAGGAAGTTCGTCAAAAAGTAACGAATGCTTACGAAAACTACGAATTCCACATCTTGTATCACACAATCCATAACTTCTGTACAGTAGATTTATCTTCCTTCTACTTAGATGTGTTGAAAGATACTATGTACGCAGAGAAAGAAAATGACTTACGTCGTCGTAGTGCGCAAACTGCGATCTATGAAATCTTGACAACATTAGTGAAAATGGTGTCCCCCGTCCTTTCTTTCACAGCCGAAGAAGTATGGCAATACATGCCAAAAGAAGAAGGTATGGAAGAAAGCGTAATGTTAGCAGATTGGCCACAAGGTCATGCAGAACATGTGGACGGGGAATTGTCTGCACGTTGGGCGACCATGTTAGACCTTCGTAGTGAAATGACAAGAGCTTTGGAAGGTGCTCGCCGTGATAAAGCTATCGGCCATTCCTTGGATGCATCTATCACTGTTTACGCAGGTGGCGATGCGTACCAAGCATTGACTGGATTTGGCAGTTCTTTAGCTAGCTTGTTAATCGTGTCTGAAGCGCATCTAGTGGAAGGTCGTGACAATGCACCAGCCAACGCTGTAACAGTAGAAGACGGAGCATTATCCATCGTGGTAACTCCATCTACATTAGAAAAATGCGAACGTTGCTGGATTCACCGCGACACAGTGGGTCAAGATGCAAATCATCCAACATTGTGTGCACGTTGTGCTGATGTAGTAAAAGGATAATGACAATCGCATAAGTAGTCAAAGGTTCAAGTACTATCAATTTAGGTAAGGCAAGGGAGTGTATCATTTCCTTGCTTACTTTCTAACAAAGGAGATGCCCTATGAACGTATTGATTGTGATAGACATGCAACATGATTTTATTGATGGAAGCTTAGGTTCACCGCAGGCACAGGCCATCGTACCTGCGGTGCGTGAAAAAATTTGCAGTTTTGATGGTCCCATTGTGTTCACTCGTGATACCCACGATGGCGGTTACCTTGAAAGTCAAGAAGGCAAGCATTTGCCAGTAGAACATTGTGCCCGTGGTACTAAAGGCTGGGAAATTGCCGATGACCTATTGGACTTGGCTTGTGAACGAGGTCAACGTGTGGATGTACTAGATAAACCTAACTTTGGGTCCTTTGACTTAGTGGCGCACCTGAAAGGGATGCACGAAGAGGAGCCCATCGAGACGATTACATTGGTGGGCCTATGCACGGACATTTGCGTCGTATCGAATGCACTACTTCTGAAAGCAGGCTTGCCAGAAATCCCAGTGCATATAGATGCTAAGTGTTGCGCAGGGGTAACCCAAGAATCCCATGAGGCGGCGCTATTGACGATGAAGATGTGCCAGTGCATTGTGGAAGAATAAAGTATATAATGACATAAAGAGATAACTCATACATGGTAAGGGTACTAGCGATATAAAGCTGTATACTTACCATGTTTTGCTATCTATGACTCTGTATGTAATCGATTGGTGAATGTTCTGTGCATATGGTCACAGTAGGTAAAGGGGAACGCTCTTTCAGTCTATGGTCGAAATGGAGCTAACGTAGTATACTAAGACTAGGAGGCTTGCCTATGTACTTTCATATTAATGATACCTGCGTGTGTTGTGCTGGATGTGCCATGGATTGCCCGGCACAGGCCATCACCCGCAAAGGTGATCGCTATGTGATCCATCAGGACATGTGCATTCACTGCGGTGATTGTTATGCCATATGCCCAGTGGGGGCCGTGCAGATGGTAAAAGAAAAGGACACACTTGACAAATAGAAGAAAGACAATTATAATATTTAATTGCAAAAAAAGTAACTATAACATTGATTTAATGAGGATAATTATCCAAGGTTGTGCTGAAATGAGGAAAGCAAGGTTCACAAGAAAAAATTAGGAGCCTTGCTTATTTTGTCATTGACTAGCAGGAAAACTGAGACCTGGAAATGTCTGGAATCATACCGTTATAGAATATGTAAGCCAATTTTTATGAGGGGTGAAAAGAACATGTTCAAACCTGAGCAAGTGGGTAAGCGGACTCGTTATACCTACGCTAAGATTAACGAAGTTCTCGAGATGCCACATTTGTTAGACATTCAACGCAAGTCTTACGAGTGGTTTTTGGAGAACGGTTTACAAGATATTTTTAACGATATTTCTCCAATTAAAGACAATTCGGGAAAGTTAGCACTTTCTTTTGAAGGGTTTAGCCTTGGAGAACCAAAATACGACATCAACGAATGCAAAAACCGTGATGCTACGTATGCAGCACCTTTGCGGGTTAATGTTCGTCTCGTTAACAATGATCCAGAAAATCCAGATATTAAAGAACAAGAAGTATTCATGGGCGATTTCCCATTGATGACAGATACAGGAACTTTCATCATCAATGGTGCAGAACGTGTTATCGTATCTCAATTAGTGCGTTCCCCAGGTGTGTACTACGGTGGTAGCATCGATACAATGGGTAACCGTTTGTACGATTCCACAGTGATTCCAAATCGTGGTGCTTGGATCGAATTAGAAAAAGATGCGAACGACATTGTGTCCGTACGTATTGATCGAAACCGTAAATTACCAGCTACAGTACTTGTACGTGCGTTGGGTTGGGAAACAAACGAATCCATTTTAGAATTGTTCTGGAATGGACAAGTGGACGAAAACGGTCATCCAGAATACGATGAACGTTTACTTCGCACCTTGGAAAAAGATAGCACACAATCTGCTGATGAAGCGTTGGTAGAAATCTACAAAAAACTTCGTCCAGGCGAACCGCCAACAGTAGAAAGTGCTCGTAACTTATTTGATAACTTATTCTTTGACCCTCGTCGCTATGATTTAGCTCGTGTTGGTCGTTATAAATTAAATAAAAAATTGGGCTGGCGTCAACGTATGTTTGGCCAAACATTGGCGGAACCAATCGTAGATGAAAACGGTGAAATCATCGTAGAATCCGGCACATATGTGAATGAAGAAGTGCTTGATATCGTAGCTAACAGCGGTGTGTACGCAGGCGATGTGGTACCTGAGTTCTTCGTAGTGAATACAGAAGGAACAGTGGTGAAAGTCATCTGTAACAACAGTAACTTGCCTTTCAGCCATCGCACTGTCACAAAAGAAGACATGATCGCTAATGTAAGCTATATGATGAACCTCATCGAAAACATCGGTCAAACAGATGACATCGACCATTTGGGTAACCGTCGTCTTCGTTGCGTAGGCGAATTGTTGCAAAACCAATTCCGTATCGGTTTAACTCGTATGGAACGTGTGGTAAAAGAGCGTATGACTATTCAAGACGTATCGGTTATCACGCCACAAGCGTTGTTAAACATTCGTCCAGTTGTAGCAGCGGTGAAAGAATTCTTTGGTTCTTCCCAGTTGTCCCAGTTCATGGACCAAACAAACCCATTGGGCGAATTGACACACAAACGTCGTCTATCTGCGTTGGGACCTGGTGGTTTATCTCGTGAGCGTGCAGGCTTCGAAGTTCGTGACGTGCATCACTCTCACTATGGCCGTATGTGTCCAATCGAGACTCCAGAGGGTCCAAACATCGGTTTGATCAACTCCTTGTCCAACTATGCGAAAGTGAACGAATTTGGTTTCATCGAAGCTCCGTATCGTAAAATTGAAAAAATCTACGGTACAGGCGACGAAGCTAATAAAGTTGTGAAAGTTCGCGTTATGGACCAAGTTGTGTACATGACAGCTGATGAAGAAGAAGGCATGACCATTGCCCAAGCGAACTCTCTCATTGATGAACAAGGTTACTTCGTATCTGAACACATCGCATGTCGTCGTGGTCATGATGTATTAGAAGTATCTCCAGATAAAGTAGACTACATGGACGTAAGTCCAAAAGAAGTTGTATCCATTGGTACAGCTATGATTCCATTCCTTGAAAATGAT
>CAUUJQ010000026.1:0-9793 GCA_963545445.1 uncultured Veillonella sp.
CGGATGCACCAGTTTCCTTGGAAAAAGGTGAACGAGTGGCACAGGGCATTTTCTCAAAGTATTTATTGACGAATGATGACGATGCTTGTGGTGTTCGTACCGGTGGTATTGGTAGCACAGGTCGCAAATAACAAAGGATAACTACTAGAGGGTCTTACCTATAAGGGATAAGGCTCTCTAGTTTTTTGTGTAGCTTTCAATACGTTGAAATTCACTGTAAAAATAGGGTATAATATAGGTTGATATCATCTGTCGTAAGGAGGACGAACTGTGTTTAGTGATGCAAAACAACAATGGGAATTAGGAACAACGATATATAGAAGCCCAGGATGGCAAGAGAAAAAACGAACATTGGTCTTTGTTTTGCGTGCTTTGAAATATAAAAAGCAGATGCAACGGTTAGGAGAATTTTTTGATTCCTATACAGCCTATCCGAATCTACTAAAAAAACAGGAAGGGATTTGGGAAGTGGTGACTCGTGTGTTCTTATACAAGAACTCGACGGCGCAGGAACGAACTGATGCGATTATCGATCACTTTTCTATGTTGCCACAGTATTTCACGACAGACGCCATTCGTTATATGTATACTGATGCAGAAGATGGTGTAACCCTATGGAAGTCGGAAGAACTAGAGCTAGATGCGACATTGTACTTCATTCCAGGCCAGAGAAAAGAAGGTCTTCTGACTTTATTGCTTCGCTACCAAGGTCAAGGGTTATATCACATGAACCTTCGTTTTGGCAAAGACCACCAAGGCAATCCCTGCATCTGGGTGGGAACGATCCAAGGTTACAAAGATGGTTTAGAAAGAGCCAAAAAATTGACGAAAAAAATGCATGGCTATCGCCCTAAGAATTTTATCTTTTTCCTATTGCGACAATTGGCTACGAACATGGGGATTACGCATATCTATGCTGTGTCCGATGAAGGATTTTTTTCCAATTCTCACGCCCTGCGCTTTCATCGTCATAAATTAGTTAATTTTAATGAGTTTTGGGAAGAATTAGGGGGCCAAGTTTGGTCAGAAGATGCTAGATTTTTTACCATCCCTATTGAGGAAGAGCGCAAGACCTATGAAACTGCGAAAACCCATAAACGCAATATGTACCGGAAGCGATATGAAATGCTAGATACTTTTATAGAAGAAATACAACACCAAGGAAAGTCTTTCTTGTGTGATAGATAGGAGGCTTGTCTATGAAATGCCCGTATTGTCATCACGATGATATTAAAGTGACAGATTCACGATCTACGGACGATAATAATATTCGTCGCCGTCGTGAGTGCATGAATTGTGGAAAACGATTTACAACCTATGAAGTCATAGAAGATTTACCGATTATGGTGATTAAACGCGATCAAAAGAAAGAATTGTTTGATCGCTCTAAATTAATGAATGGGTTGTGGAGATCCTGCAGTAAACGTGTCATTTCTACAGATCAATTGGAATCCATTGTGAATGAAACGGAAAAACAAATTCGCATGGAAGTAGAACAAGAGGTGACCACGGAACGCATTGGTGAAATTGTTTTATCCTTGCTCAAAGATGTGGACCAAGTGGCTTATGTACGGTTTGCTTCCGTGTATCGTCAATTCAACAATGTGGAAAGTTTTTTACAAGAATTACAAGATTTAGTGAAACACGATGGAAAGGATACACAGCATGAGTGATTTACATCCTATCATTGGGAACGCTTTTTCCGACCATGTGGATACATTAAGTGCTACATTAGAAGTGATGCCCGTGTTAGAAGAGATGGCAGAGCGATGTAAAATTGCATTGGCATCGGGAAATAAAATTTTGTTTTGTGGTAACGGCGGCTCCGCTGCAGATTCTCAGCATTTAGCAGCAGAATTGGTGGGACGCTTTCAAAAAGAGCGCAGAGCGTTGGCTGCCATTGCCCTCACTACGGATACATCTATTTTGACAGCTGTAGGCAATGACTATGGCTATGATGATGTATTTGCACGACAAGTACAAGGTTTGGGCCGTTCTGGAGATATTTTAATCGGCATTTCCACGTCTGGAAATAGTAAGAATGTGGTGAAAGCCGTAGAAGCAGCCCGTACTGTAGGTATGCATACCTTTGGTTGGACTGGTGAAGGTGGCGGAAAAATGGCAGAATTATGCGATTTACTATTTCCGGTGCCTTCCAAAGTCACAGCACGCATTCAAGAAATGCATATTTTAGCGGGTCATATTTTATGTGAATTGGTGGAAGAAGAATATGCCTAGTCGTACATTACAATCCTTTTTGCTCCGTGATTTGCCGTCTTTACAAGTGGGCGTCATTGGAGATTGCATGCTGGATCGCTATATTTTTGGAGATGTGAGTCGCATTTCTCCGGAATCTCCGGTGCCAGTGAATGTGGTGCAACGGGAAACAGAGGTCTTAGGTGGTGCTGCCAATGTGGCGAATAACCTGGCCCAATTAGATTGCCAAGTGCACATTGCGGCAAGACTGGGTAATGATTCCCATGGAAACGTATTGCGCCAATTATTGGCGGACAATGGTATTCACGCTACGGGCATCGTCACAGAAACGTCCATTCCGACGACTACGAAAACACGTATTCTAGGCGGACAGCAGCAAATTGTTCGCTTGGATTATGAGGTGAATGCGCCTCTTTCTGAAACCAGTGAAAGTTTCCTATTGACTTGGTTAGAGACTCGTATTCAAGGGGGGATGCAGGGGCTCGTTATTTCCGACTATGGGAAAGGGCTGTGTCAGCCATCCCTATTGTCGAAAGTCTTTGCATGTACTAACAAAGCGAACATTATTACCATTGTGGATCCGAAAGGGGCAGACTGGACGAAGTATAACGGTGCTACATGTATTACGCCGAATGTGAAAGAACTCAGTGAGGCTGTTGGTCATGAAGTACCTAATACAGACGAGGCGGTTGTCCATGCAGCAACGCAAATCTTAGAGAAAATGGACTTAGAGTTTATCGTGGTGACTCGCTCGGCAAAGGGCGTGACATTAGTGCGAAAAGACGGTCGTATTTGGCACAATTCTGAAACGAAACAGCAAGATGTATTTGATGTAAGCGGTGCTGGCGATACAGTAGTAGCCATGATGATTACAAGTCTTATGGCGGGCTTATCTATACGAGCTGCCTTGGTGGCTGCTAATGCGGCAGCTGGCGTGGTGGTGTCCAAGGTGGGCACCTATCCGATCCATCGTCAAGAATTATTGGAATTGTTGTCTAAAATGAAAGCCCGCAAAGAAGATAAAGAGCCTTTGTACTCTGTAGAAGGATTGGCGAATAAGATTCGATTGTGGCAGGACCGTGGGGAAGTTGTAGTATTTACAAATGGTTGCTTTGATATATTGCACAGAGGCCATTTGACGTACTTAAAAGAGGCAGCGGCCCTAGGCGATCACTTGGTGGTGGCGTTGAACTCCGATGCGTCCGTAAAGCGTTTAAAAGGCGAGAGCCGTCCTATTAACCATGAACTAGATAGAGCTTTATTGATGAGTTCCTTAGGCTTTGTGGATGGGGTGGTACTCTTTGAGGAAGACACACCAGCGGAAGTACTTTCACAGTTACGACCTAATATCTTGGTCAAAGGTGGCGATTACAAAGCAGAAGAAGTCATCGGCAAAGAATTTGTGGACGAAGTGCAGATTCTGCCCTTCCAAGAGGGATATTCTACCACTAGCATCATTGAACGGATTCAAAGATTAGTAGAGGAAGGAACAATATGATTATCGTGACAGGTGGAGCTGGGTTTATCGGTTCCAACATTGTGAAACAGTTGAATAATAAAGGTCGTAACGATATTTTGATTGTAGACGATTTAACAGATGGTCGTAAAATTCGCAACATTGAGATGTTGGATTTTGCGGATTATATTGATTACGAAGATTTTGATATTGCGGTAGAGCAAAATACCTTTGATTGTGGTCCTATCGAAGTGGTGTTCCACGAAGGTGCTTGTGCAGATACAATGAATTACGATGGCAGATATATGATGAAAAATAACTATGAAGGGTCTAAAAACCTCTTTCATTATTGCCAGGAACGTCGTGTTCCGTTTATCTATGCGTCTTCAGCATCTACCTATGGACATGGCACAAATGGATTCCGTGAAGAACCTGCTTGTGAACAAGCCTTGAATCCTTATGCGTATTCTAAATTGTTATTCGATCGCTATGTGGCGAAGTTTAGAAACCATTTGCAGTTGCAATCGCAATGTGTGGGCTTGCGCTATTTCAATGTATTTGGACCGAATGAAACGCATAAAGATAAGATGGCATCCTTGGTGCGCCAAATGTATTACAAATTGATGGAAACTGGTGAAATCACCTTGTTTAAAGGCATCGATGGCTATGGAGATGGCGAGCAAACACGGGATTTCATCTATGTGAATGACGTGGTAAACGTGAACTTTTATTTCTGGGAACATCCTGAAATTAGCGGTGCATTCAACTGCGGTACAGGTCATGCTCATACGTTCAACGAATTTATGAAAGCTGTTATTTCCTATGCGGGAAAAGGCTCCATTCGATACATTGATTTCCCAGAGGTGTTGAAAGGTAAATACCAAAGTTATACCCAAGCAGATACGACCAAGTTATTGGTAGCAGGTTATGACAAAGGATTTACACCATTAGAGCAAGCAGTTCATGAATATTGTGAGTTATTAGCAACTAATGAAGGATATGTAAAATAATGGAACCTAGACATGTATTATTTTTAGATCGTGATGGAGTTATTAATGTAGATGTAGGGTATTTAAGTGATCCTGCGAAATTGGAATTTATTCCAGGTGCTGTTGAGGCTATGCAAGAGGCTGAGCGCCGCGGGTATGACATCATTGTAGTGACAAACCAAAGTGGAGTGGCTCGCGGATACTACACAGAAGATGATGTACATCGGTTACACGAAGAAATGTCTCGACGATTAGAGGCAGAAGGTGTAAAAGTATTGGCCTATTATTACTGCCCGCATCATCCAGAAGGAACTGTTCCAGAGTACACGAAAGACTGTGATTGTCGCAAACCAAATCCTGGTATGTTGACGAAAGCAATTCAGGACTGGAATGTAGATGTGGATGGCAGTTTCCTAGTCGGTGATAAACCATCTGATGCACAGGCTGCTGAGTCCATTGGCATGCGTGCGTACCCATTTGAAGAAGACAACTTAATGACATTCTTGGAGCCTATTTTTGCCTGGGAAGAAGGTAGAAAGCTATTAGGGCTGTAATGGATAGAAAGAACACTCTTATGAGATATATCATAGAGTGTTCTTTTCTTATTAAGTGCTTACGTTGCAAATAGCGATTGAACCCTTTACTATACATAATATAACTGTTAGTGTAAGAAAAGTTACATTTTTTGGTTGACGGAAGAGCCGTTTTATACTACTCTATACGAGGAACTAACTGTATAGTCTGTATCAACAAGAACAGAACTGAGTTCCATTTTTTTAATAGTGGTTCGACTTATATCCTAAGGGAATAAGAACGGAGGAAAACATGGAAAAAGAAACAGCGTTGCAAACACAGCCATCGCAAAAATTTACGGTACGTCAATTGACAATTATTGGTTTATTGGCAGGGATTACTATTGTACTAGGTATGACAGGTTGGGGCTTTGTGCCAATCCCGCCAATTAGTGGGACCATCTTGCATATTCCAACCCTTTTAGGTGGTATCGTAGAAGGTCCTAAAGTAGGGATGTCAGTAGGGTTCTTATTTGGTGCTTACAGTATGGTACAAGCGTATATGTCACCGAATGTTTTATCTTTCGTGTTTATGAATCCAATCATTTCTATATTACCAAGAATGTTGATTGGTTTAGTAGCAGCGTTGGTATATATGTACTTACCAGTTAAGGTAAGAGCTATCCGTATTGGTGTAGCCGCTTTCTTAGGAAAAGTCACAAGTACTATCCTTGTATTGACTGGTATTTATACAATCTATGGTGTAGAATTTGCAAAGGCAACACACATTTCACAAGAAGCTGTATTTGATGTGGTGATGGGTATTGCATGGTCCCATGGTATTCCAGAAGCTTTTTTAGGAGTAGCCGTTGTAACACCTGTGGCACTAGCTGTCATCAAAAAATTTAAATGATAATGAAATTGAGCGTATAGACTGCTCATGCATTCAAGTACGGATTTTTAAATCAGATATAATCAAGAAGTGAATTAGCAAAGACTAATCACTTCTTGTTTTTTTGTGTTAGGAGGAGTATACTCATGAATTGAAAAAAACGATTAACCTACATTGTGGGTGATAAAACGTCTGACGTACAGGTGGCTGAAACGATTGGAATGCGCGCGTATCTATTTGGAGAAGAAAATTTAATGACATTCTTAGCGCTTATTTTTGCTTGGGAAGAAGGCAGTATTAGGACTATAAAGAATTGAAATGGACACCCCGATGACATGGCTTATAGGGTGTTCTTTTGGCGTGTAGGAAAGTTATATTTTTTAATTGACAGAAACGCCGTTTTATACTACTCTATACGAGGAACTAACTGTATAGTCTGTATCATGAGAACAGAACTGAGTTCTATTTTTTAATAGTGGTTCGACTTATATCCTAAGGGAATAAGAACGGAGGAAAACATGGAAAAAGAAACAGCGTTGCAAACACAGCCATCGCAAAAATTTACGGTACGTCAATTGACAATTATTGGTTTATTGGCAGGGATTACTATTGTACTAGGTATGACAGGTTGGGGCTTTGTGCCGATTCCACCAATCAGTGCCACAATTTTGCATATCCCAACAATTTTAGGGGGTGTCGTAGAAGGTCCTAAGGTAGGAATGTCCGTAGGGTTCTTATTTGGTGCGTACAGTATGGTACAAGCATACATGGCGCCTAATATTTTATCCTTTGCGTTCATGAATCCTATCATTTCTGTATTGCCAAGAATGTTGATCGGTCTAGTAGCAGCGTTGGTATATATGTATTTACCAATCAAGGTGAAAGCCATCCGGATCGGTTTAGCTGCATTCTTAGGAACAGCGACAAATACAATCCTTGTAATGACTGGTATCTACACAATTTATGGGGTAGAATTTGCCAAGGCAACACATATTTCACCAGAAGCTGTATTTAATGTTGTGATGGGCATTGTATGGTCTCATGGTATTCCAGAAGCCTTGTTAGCCGTAGCTGTTGTAACACCTGTGGCACTAGCTGTCATCAAAAAGTTCAAATGATAATGAAATTGAGTGTATAGACTGCTCATGCATTCAAGCACGGATTTTTTAAATCGGATATAATCAAGAAGTGAATTAGCAAAAACTAATCACTTCTTGTTTTTTTATGTGTTAGGAGGAATATACTCATGAATTGGAAAAAACGATTAACCTACTTTGTACTAGGCGCTACGATGGTAGCCACTGCAGTTGGCATTGCTGGCTGTGGCAATGATACAAAACAAGCGGCACCGGCTGAAAAAATGAAAGTTGTAACAACCGTGTTCCCTGTTTATGACGTAGCGAAACAAGTAGGGGGCGATAAAGTAGATGTGTCTTTATTAGTACCTCCAGGAGCAGAACCACATGATTGGGATCCAACAGCAAAAGATTTGAAAGAAATCGGTACGGCGAAAGTATTCTTATACAGTGGTGCAGGTCTAGAGCCAACGGAAAAGATTTTAGAAAAAGATGTACTTCAAAAAGCAGAAGCTGTGGAATTATCTAAAGTGTTGACATTGTTGCCAGCTCCAGATGAAGACGAAGATGAACATGATCATGACCACGATCACGATAAAGCGCATGATGATAAAGATCATGACCATGATAAAGACCATAAAGACGACAAACACGATCATGACAAAGCACAAAAAGAAGATAAACATGAACACGAACATGAACATGGCGAATATGATCCACATGTATGGTTAGATCCAATGAACGTTGCTAAAGAAGTAGATGCAGTAGTAGAAGCATTCTCCAAAGCAGACCCTACGAATGCAAAATACTATGAAGCAAACGGCAAAGCATACAAAGAAAAATTACAAGCCTTACACGCTAAATATGAAGAATTTGGTAAAACACAACACGATAAACACTTAGTGGTTAGCCATATGGCATTTGGTTATTTAGCAAACGCTTACGGTTTTGAACAATTAGGTATCATGGGCGTATCTCCAGATGCAGAACCAACACCAGAACGCATGGCGGATATTGTGGCTTTCATCAAAGAACATAATGTAAAAGCGATCTTCAGTGAAGAATTAGTAAGCCCTAAATTGGCGAATGCTATCGCTGCAGAAACTGGCGTAAAAGTGTATGTATTGAACCCAGCAGAAGGTTTAACTGAAGAACAAGCACAAAAAAATGTGACATACCTTGACATCATGGAAGAAAACCTTAAAACTTTGAAAGAAGCATTAGCGCACTAATTCCTGGTCCTTGCGCTTGCTTGAAATCGTATTAGATGATAATATAATAGAGTAAGTTTGTGCTTAGGAGGAATGAAGATGTCTAAACGTATTCGTACAATTAACACTGAATCCCTACAAAAAACTGCTAAAACAGGCGGTTGCGGCGAATGTCAAACATCTTGCCAATCTGCTTGCAAAACTAGCTGTACAGTAGGCAACCAAGTGTGCAAACAAAAATAATCATTCGATTAGCAAAAAGCTGTTCACCATTCGGTGGACAGCTTTTTGCATACTATAATTTAATAAAAAGCATTACACTATATTGATACGTTTCTATACGTCATGGGTATAAAGTGATATAATAAATCTTAGACTTTAGTAAGTTAATGGAGGTATGAATGTTAGAATTACAACCGATGATTCATAAATTTAAAATGAAAGATAAGTTCTTTCTACTAGATGTGAATAGTGGTATTATCCATGTCATCGATGAACTTATCGATCGCGTATTAGATATCTATAACGGCACAAACCGTGAGGCTGTACACAGCGCACTAGATGCGACAGAAGATGCAGCGGAATTAGATGAAATTATGGATGAGTTAGATGAACTCATCAAAGGGGAAATGCTTTTTGCGCCGATGTCTGCAGAGTTTAAACTCGTAGTGGATGAAAAGCCAATTGTAAAAGCTCTTTGTTTGAATATCGCTCATGACTGTAACTTAGCTTGTAAATATTGCTTTGCCAGCCAAGGTGATTACGGTGGAGTGAAACGTGAACTCATGAGTTTTGACGTGGCAAAGCGTGCTGTAGATTTCTTAATTTCCATGAGTGGTCCACGCCAACATTGTGAAATCGATTTCTTCGGCGGCGAGCCATTGCTGAACTGGGATGTAGTGAAACAAACTGTAGAATATATTGAATCCATCCAAGACAAACATGGTAAAATCTTTAAATTAACATTGACAACTAATGGTATGTTATTGACACAAGATAAAATTGACTATGTGAATGAACATAATATGAGTTTAGTTCTTTCCCTAGACGGTCGTGAAGATGTACATAATAGCATGCGCCCAAGTTCAGGTGGCAGAGATACATACCAAACGGTGGCTAAAAACTTGGTGAACGCTGTGAAACAACGTGATGGTCGTGAATATTATGTACGCGGGACCTACACGCATAATAACTTGGACTTCTGCAAAGACGTAGAAGCTATGTCCGACTTAGGGTTCGAGCATTTGTCTATGGAACCAGTGGTTGGGGAAGATGGGGCCTATGTGTTGCGCCCAGAAGATATGCCAATCATTGAAAAAGAATATGAAAAATTGGCAGATTTATATTTAGAACGTCAATTGGCTGGTTGGGGCGAGAAGTTTAACTTCTTCCACTTCCGTATGGACTTGTATCGCGGACCATGTATGGCAAAACGTTTGC
>CAUUJQ010000027.1:0-9657 GCA_963545445.1 uncultured Veillonella sp.
ACTCCATATAGTTATGACCAATAAGCTAAAACATACAACACCCTCGGCCACGAGAATAACGCCGAGGTCTTTGTATTTGAGAAAAAAGAGAGAGAACATTTGAAATAGCTTCAAATGTTTTGTTGGGGCAATGGGGGGCGCCCCATCGGTAAAAGTAGGGTCTTTTACCGTGGAAGGTGTAAGGTACGCCTTCCTATTGTAAGTTAGGTAGATAAAGAGAGAGATCTTTATCTTGCAAAGGTAGTGTGAACCCTTTGCTTGAGTTATTATAACAAACCACTTCGTAAATGTAAATATTATTTTTTAAAATTCCTATGATTTTACTATATGTATTATATATAACCCACCTATTTTATACGATTGTATACTATGATACGAGATTATCCTTCTTTTTGTTTCGCTAATAATTCTGCGTGAGCTTTTTTAAAGACAAAGGCATTGCGCACATGAGCTCGCATACGTTCTTCTGCCAGCACTCCATTGCGATCGTGAATAGCTTCCATAATTTGTTGGTGCTCTAAATCGCAAGAGATAGTTCTCGTTTTATCAGACGTGCTGATATACATATCTCGATTCACCATTTCCCGGAAATCTGCTAAATATTCTGCCACTCGTTCATTACCAGAAAATTCTGCAATCATTGTGTGAAAGCGACTATTGATGGCTACACGTTCCTCTGGATCTTCTGTATGAATCCCTGCATCACATACCTCTTGCAATTCTTCCAATTGTTCTTGCGTGCATCGCTCCGCACACAACCGCGCGCCCAAGCCTTCCATCACCTCACGGCATTGGTACATAGCCACAATTTCTTCCGGAGAATAGCCTTTCACAGTGACACCTTTCCAAGGCTTAATCACCACTAGATTATCTTTTGCCAATTTGCGAAACGCCTCACGCACCGGTGTAGCGCTCACATTCAATTGTTCCGCAATGCGCACTTCACTGAGTTTCATCTTCGGTTTTAATGATCCCGTCAAAATAGCTTGCTTCAATGACATATACACTTGTTCACTCAATGGCAATCGCCCAATTGAATCGATGCTATGCAAACGATATTCCTCTACTTTGTCCATTCTAGTTACTCCTTCACATTCGACTGCCTATCCCTCTCCAGGCGCATGGTATATTACTTTCATTATACGTGAAAGACCATACAAAAATCAATGTATGCACCAGAACTTCCTTTCCCCTAACTAAGTTGTCTATGATATAATAGACATACCAAATACTATGTACTTATTAACTATAGGAATCAACCATGAGTCGTTGTCTAATTATTATAAATCCCGTATCAGGCGGTGGCAGAGCCCGTCGCTATGTGATGGAACTACAGTGGCAATTAAGCGCTCTCTTCGATCGTTTAGAAGTAAAATTTACCCGCCAAGCAGGCGATGCCACTCAATTTGCCATTGACGCCTCCAACGAAGGGTTCGACGCCATTTTTTGCATGGGTGGCGATGGCACCATCAATGAAACAGTAAACGGCATTGTGAAAGCCGGCTGTCGTGCCAAATTCGGATTCATCCCCATCGGCACTGTAAACGACATGAGTCGTGCCTTGGGCATCCCCCTACAACCATTGGAGGCCATTCACGGCTTAAAAAATAGCACCATTCGTCACGTTGATATTGGCCGTTGTAATGACAGCTATTTCTGCAACAATATCGCCATCGGTGTTATCCCCGAAGTCGTGGCATCCGTCACCCCCAAAGAAAAACAATTACTAGGCCCCTTAGCCTACTTCCTCAAAGGTGGACAAGCCCTATTTACCACCAAAGATCATCGGTTTAGTATCACCACAGAAGAGGGCACCCAAGAGTTCATGTCCCCCTTGGTTATTGCATTGCTCACCAATGTAATATCTAGCTTTGAGCGCTTTATGCCTACCGCATCCGTCGACGATGGGTACATGCGCATCATCATTTTCAAAGAATATGTCATCATGAACCTATTTTTTATTTTACCGCTCATCCTAAGCGGTTCCATTTACAATTCCAAATATGTAACGATTTTAAAAGTCAAACAAGCGCGCATTGAAGTGTGCGACACCATGGATGCCACCACGAATATGGACGGAGACATCGGACCTGACGCACCGGTAGAATTAGAAGTATTACCTAAATTCCTACAAGTCTATGTGCCTAACAAACGGCGCAAAAAGACAACCAATTTATTTCTAAATCCATTACAACCTAAACCCTAAATAACTAGGCGCCATAATCACGCCCCAAGCAAAAAAGCATGTTCCCGACTACTCTTATATGAGTAGCCACACATGTATTATAGAACTAAAAGAGGAAAGTTGAGCCAACCGCATCAACTTTCCTCTTTGTTATAGTCCATAAGTCCATTCTACTGGATTATTTCGTTTTCCCCCTACATCGATGTGTTGCGACACATCTCGCAACTGACTCTCAGTGACTACAATATCTCGTATACCACCACCGATTGTCGTCGTTTCTCGCACACGCATAGCTAGGTCCACCCCTTCCATACGCAATCCCTGCAAGAAGATATGTTGAATCCAAGTATTCCCTGTGTTAGAAAATACAATGCCTATATGGCTATGACGAATCTGAATATCCGATCCGCGCCACTGTTCCGTCACACTAGAACCCACTGGATTGCCCGCTAGCACCACAATTCCTTGTTGCATATACTCCATCATCAATCCTTGCATATGGAGCCCTACGCCATCCCAATGTAATCCATCTCCACTGAACATACCCTCCATCTTCACATCTTGCACATAGAATTGCTGTACCTGTGTGGCTTTCACCATATGCGCCGGTGCATTGCGCAACACAACAGTCTCCAGCACAATGTCCTTCCCATGATGGATGGACACTAGGGAGGACCGAGTGCCCAATCCTTTATCATAACTAGCGCCACGTCGCATAGCGGACTGCACTTCTAACTGGCTAAGAGCTCCTTTTTCTTCTAACTCTTCTGGGCCTACTGCTTCTTCCTCTGAAAGTTCCTTATCTGACAACAATCGCGCATTCCAGCCATGACCATCTATGGTACCCCCACGAATAATGATACGCTCTGCAGGACCCGATGCATCCCCTTCTATATTAAGAATACCCAAATAGGATGTTCCCCCAGTCGCCACATAGTTAGGTCGTAAAAAGGCTGTACTATCATCAACCGCCTCTAGGACAGCCCCCTCCGCTAATTCCAATGTCATATAACTGTGCAAAAACAAAGCGCCCGTCCGATACACGCCTTTGGACAGATGTAAAATACCACCTGCTGGCGTGTCTCGAATCGCCTTTTGCAAAGCCATGGTATTGTCCGTCACACCATCGCCGATAACACCATAGGAGGTGGCCTCAATCTTCGGCTCCTTCGGCAGTGTTTTTATCGGCATCTTCGATGATACAGAGACCACCTGTCCCTGCGCATTGAATCCTTTTACCTGCACCATGTACACCGTATCTGGTGTTAGCCCTTGTAAGCGTGTTCGAGGCACCACTATGTCACTTTCACCATGTGGCGCCATATGCTCTACTAACGTTCCATCTACGTACACATCATAGCCCTTAACCCCCGCCGTATCCGCCGGGGACCATTCTATGTCCAGCGTAATACTACGATGCCCTACTGCTGGTATATGCAGTTCAAAGTCACCTGCCTCTGTCACATACTGTGTAACTGGCGTCGTATACGTAACGTACAAGTTCCACCCTAGCCCTACTAGACCTAAGAGTAACCCCAAGGCAATACCGCCTATCCAATATTGTTTATATGACCGTAATTTCATCATTTGTATCCTTTACATCTCATGTGTACGTAACACACAAGTCTATCCTATGATTCTATCTATTCTATATGTATCATTCTATACATATCGTTCTATACGTATCATTCTACATGATTTCCCCAAATGGTCAATACTCATCTAGGGGATTCACCCGCAGAATAGCACCCATAGGAATGACAATCTCCTGTACTGTCATAGTTTTATACAAAGGATCTATCTTACCGAGCTGCCCTTGTATACTCACATAGGACCTTCCCGAATAGTATTCTACACGAATCATATCTCCCGTAGTGAGGCGCTGTAACTGATGGTCCAACTCTTCTAATTGTTCCTCTGAAAGTACCTTTCGTCGCTCTACATACGCGGCCTCTTGCTCCAATAGGGCTTCAAATCCTTTCAACGCCGCAAAGGGCATAAACTGTTTCGCCCGTTGTAACAGCGTCATCTTACCTCGCTTATGTTGCATTATGGCCCCCTATTAAGGTATTACGAAACCGTATTGTGCCTTCCTCTTGCAAACTACTAGCCCGCAATATAGAATTGCCACCAAATTTTTCCTTAATCTCCAATACGGTTCGCTCCACTTGATACGCCTTTTCTTCTTCCTTTTGGTTCGTGGCAAACAAATCCATCTCCCAAGGAACCGCTTCCCGGTTGACTAGTTCCTCTAATCCTACTGAAAGTTGCCGAATCTCCTGCTCCTGATGGGTCGTTTCTCGATATAACCGCAACACCGCTTCCGACAAGATAGCCACAGAGCACGTATACTCCGCCAAAGACCTAGATCCCCCTGTTCGTCGCACCTCTCGATCCGCATACGCCACCGACACAAAAATATGTTTCGTCACGGCTCGCTCCGCAATTAACTCTAAGACTAAGGATTCTACCATTTCCCGCAACGGCACGAAGCATTCATCAAAGGTGTAGTTCCGAAGTAAGATCTGCCCTCGTGACAGAGAATGCTTCGCCGGTCGATAGGCATGAATTTCTTTCATCGTACACGGTTCTCGTCCCCACGCATGGTCGATAAGCAGCTCTGCATTGACCCCAAACTCGCGATACAGCCGCGCCTCTGGCACTGTAGTAATACCATGCAAGTCTACCACACCATACTTGTGCAATCGATTGGCAATCCCTTTTCCGATTTGCCAAATATCTGTGATAGGCTGGTGATGCCATATTTTCTCCTTGAATCGTGTCTCGTCCAATAGACCAATTCCCTGTGGTTCATGCTTCGCCAATACATCTAAGGCGACTTTGGCTAAAAATAAATTAGTTCCTATCCCCACCGTTGAATAAATGCCTGTTTTTGCTAGCACTTTCCCTTGAAACATAAGTGCCAACTCTGGAAAGGTTTGCTTGTATAAACGACTATAAGGAGTGACATCAATAAAGTACTCATCAATGGAATACACATGGATATCTTCCGGTGCTACATACTCTAATAAAGTCCCATAAATAGCGGCAGATACCTCCATATACCGTCGCATCCTAGGTTTTACCGCCATATATTCTACGGTAGAGGGAATCTCGAATAACCGGCATCGATTCTTCACACCCAATTTCTTTAAAGCTGGAGAAATAGCCAGTGTAATCGCCCCTAATCCACGAGACGCATCCGCTACGACCAGAGGCGTCGTAAAAGGATCCACACCTAAATCAGCACACTCTACAGATGCATAAAAACTTTTTAAATCTAGACACATATACACTGCCATACTATCCCTCCTCTATAGGAATATCATAGCATATTTGTTCTATGCTTTCAATATATATGTTCGATATATTAAGCCTAGTATGCAACTAGGCTCATCCCTATTAGTACCAACTCATTTTGTCCTACCTCAAAGTTTTTCCAAACAACTTTAAAATTCAATGAACCTAGTATGTAACTAAGCCCATTGCCATTAAAACCAACTCATTTTGTCCTATAACTCTATACCCCACAGTCAACAGCTACTATGTGTCCAGATTAAAAAATAGATACAAAAAAACAGGTTGCCCCGAAGGACAACCTGTTGTAAGTTTGTGTGATACTATTCTATTTCTAATTATAAGAAACGGTTCAAGGAAGCAGTGCTTGCCAAGTGACGATCAGTCATACCCATTTCAGCTGGAGTGCAACCCAATGCAAGACCAATTAATTGGCTCATATGGATGATAGGCATATCGCCATTCATTGGAACAGTTGCTTTCGCTTCTTTTTGGAACATATCCAATTGCATTTGGCAAAGTGGGCATGGTGTTACTACACAATCAGCACCTTCTTTTTGCGCATCTGCATTGATAGAACCAGTCATTTGCATTACAGAATCATGTGCAGGGTATACTGCATGGAAACCACAGCAATCTAATTTACGGGAGAAATCGATTGGAGTAGCGCCTAATGCTGTAATCAAATCTGCCAAGCTTGTTGGGATTTGCATATCTTCGAAGCCCATTTCTTCTGCTGGACGAAGGATATGACAACCATAATATTCAGCAACGCGAAGACCAGTCAATGGACGAGTCACTTTTGCTTTCAAATTATCTAAACCATATTCGCGAATAAGAACCCACAAGAAATGTGTTACTTCGCTAGTACCTTTGTAGTTCATACCAGCTTCGCCAAGAATATTGTTTACTTTTTGGCGAGTTACTTCATGATCATCAAGCTCTTTTTTAGCTTCACGAAGCATTAAAGTACAAGTGTTACAAACTGTAAGGATATCTAAACCTTCTTTTTCAGCTAACGCGATGTTACGAGCGTTAGTGGAAAGAGTCAATAATGGATCAATATCTTGAACATGGGACGCGCCGCAGCAAGTCCATCCGTCTAATTCTTGGATTTCGATACCTAATTTTTTCGCTACTGCAACGGTTGCTAAGTAGTCTTCTTTAGATGCGCCTTCTAATACGCAACCTGGGAAAAATCCGTATTTCATTATTTTCCAGCCTCCTCTACTGCACGACCGATTGTACGAACACCTTCAATACCATTTACTGGTTTATGAGGAACTACCAATTCGAATGGATTGATTTTGCCATGTTTCCATAAACGAAGAGCGTATAGACCTTGTTTTGCGGAATCCAATAATCCGTCTGTTTTCAAGCTCATAGTTACTTCGTTTAGGCGACCAGTTTTTAACAAGTCTTGTTTGAAAGCGATAGCATGACGAGTACCTTTATTGGACAAGCCAGCTTGTGTCGCTACACGGCGAAGGTTGGAAATATCTTTTTCTGGTTTCAAATGTTTAGGACAACGAGTGATACAGTTCATGCAATGTACACATTTCCACAAGCCATGGTTGAAAGCTGGTGTAGTATGCGCCATTGGAGACACATCACGGGAATCCATTACAAAGCGGTTTGCTTTTGTATATACATATGGATCCAAGAAGTCTTCACGGTTAGCAGACAATTTATTACATTCGGAAGCACAGCATCCGCAAAGGATACATTCTGTGTTCATAACGAATTTTTTGAAGTCTGTAGCTGTTTGACGAGTACCAGTTTTAGTTGTAAATTCTGGTTTTACGAAGATCCAAGGAGCTACTTCTTTCAAGCGGCTAACTTTTGCTTCCCAGTCAACAACTAAGTCACGGATAACATCGAAGTTACCGATTGGTGCTACTGTGATTTCATCAGAACCGAAACGTTCTGTTACTTCGTCGATTTTAGCTTCACAACCAAGCATAGCTTGACCGTTAACTTTCACGGAGCAAGCACCACATACTGCAGAACGGCAAGCTGCAACGAAAGTTAATGTTGGATCGATTGTATCTTTAATTTTTTGTAAGCCCCAAAGGATAGTACGGTCTGCTTCGTAATCGAAAGTATAAGACTGTACATAAGCGCGGCCTTCGTTAAAGCGGTGGATATGATAAGTAATTTGTCTCATCTTAGTACTTCCTTTCTTGTGGTTCGTATTTAGTGAACACTACATCGCGTTCGGACATTTCGTATTCGCCATTTGCGCCAAGTTTCCAAATTGTGTGTTTTAAGTATTGGGAATCATCACGTTTAGGGAATTCTTCACGAACGTGAGCACCACGGGATTCTTTACGGTTTAACGCACCTAATGCGATAGCTTTCGCAACTGTTAACATAGATTTGATTTCTACATAGTTAACGAATGCCATGTTATAAGTACGGTTGGAATCGCCTACGTAGCAAGTTTCATACTCTTTTGTTAAACGTTCGATGACTTCAAGAGCTTCTGTGATACCTGCTTCGTTACGGAAGATACCTACTTTATTCCACATAGCCACTGCCAATTCATCACGAATTTCAGCTACTGGACGACCAGAAGTACGGGATGTAACTTCAACGAATTTTGCTTCCCATTCTTCAGCTTTTGCTTTTAATTCAGCATCGCAATCTGCGAATGTGCTAGCTTGTGCATAATCAGCTGCGCCTGCACCGGATACTTTACCGAATACAACGCCGTCAGCTAGGGAGTTACCGCCTAAACGGTTAGCACCATGGATAGAAATACAAGAAGCTTCACCAGATGCGAAGATACCAGGAATTTCTGTAGCACAAGTTTTGTAGTCAACTACGTCGATACCGCCCATGATGTAATGGCAAGTAGGACGAATTGGCACTGGATCAGTTAAAGGATCGCAATGTTCGAAGCAAAGAGCCAAGTCACGGATACCATGAAGTTTCTCGATGATAACTTCTGGTCCTAAGTGACGAAGGTCCGCTACTACGTATGCATCAAGGCCTGTACCATTGAAGCCACGACCCGCTGCGATTTCGTCTTCGATCGCTTTTGCTACAACGTCACGAGACGCTAATTCCATTTTGTTAGGAGCGTATTTTTTCATGAAACGTTCGCCCTCAACGTTTAACAAGTATCCGCCTTCACCACGAACAGCTTCGGACATCAAGATACCAGTTTTACCAAGACCAGTTGGATGGAATTGGATCATTTCCATATCTTTTAAGCCTACGCCAGCGCGGAAAGCTGCTGCCATGCCGTCACCAGTAGAAAGGAATGGGTTAGTTGTACGAGTCCAGAATACACGGCCAGCACCACCAGTGGATAATACGATGGATTTAGCTTTGATAATTTCTACTTTACCTTTTTTCATATTCCAGATAATAGCACCACCAGCTTTACCGTCTTTTACAACGATATCTAATAGGTACCATTCTTGTAAGAAATGTACGCCTTCTTTAAGACATTGTTCATATGTTGTATGAAGAATAACGTGACCAGTTTTATCCGCACTGTAGCATGTACGTGGATAGGATTGTCCACCAAAGTTACGTTGTGCGATCTTGCCTTCGTCTGTACGAGAGAAAGGAGTTCCCATGAAATCCATTTCTAATACGCCTTCTGGGCAACGTTGACAGAAGAATTCGATGGCGTCTTGGTCGCCTAAATAGTCAGAACCTTTTACTGTATCGAATGTGTGAACTTCTGTGGAATCTTCTTTTGCTACGTTATTTAACGCCGCATTTACACCACCTTGTGCCATTGCTGTGGCAGAACGTGTTGGGAAAATTTTTGTGATCAACGCTACACGCAAACCGTCGCGTCGTGCAGCTTCTAAAGCAGCTCGTTGGCCTGCTCCACCACTACCTACTACGAGAACATCATATTGTTCCATACGTACCTCCTCAAAAACACTTGTCTTATTTTGAACTATACCTCTTACATACGTTCTGAAAATAAGTAACTATGTTTAACTGCATATATGACTTATACATGCATCAATCTATAGCCTTATTATATACGGTATTCCAAAGTGTTACAATTGTCACAGACAGCGTTAAAACCCCTATTTTTACAAGGGATTAGCCCGTTTTGATAATCTTTTTCACCCCTTTTAGTAGTCTATAAAACGCTATAATATTTTCAACAAGATTCTCATCTAATATATACTTTTACAGTGTAC
>CAUUJQ010000028.1:0-9629 GCA_963545445.1 uncultured Veillonella sp.
CTTATACTGCAACATCCCCTTGATAGCGGACAATTTCACCACAACCATTTGTAAACCTGATAAGATTCCCCAAGGTTGCCTATTGTCCTAAACCCCTCCACCATGTATAATGAAAGAGATTATAATACGAAGTAACAATTGTACTTACGTAGAGAGGAAACGAAAAATAAGATGAAACAAGTTATGATCGCTACGGACCATATGAGTCATGTGTACCAAGACGAAATGGGCCGTGAGGTGCACGCCTTGCAGGATGTGAGTATTCACATTCATGAAGGCGAGTTTGTCAGCATTATCGGGACAAATGGGAGTGGTAAAAGTACCCTTGCCAAACACTTTAATGTCCTATTGCAACCTACATCTGGTACCGTTACCGTTTTAGGAATGGATACAAAAGAAGAAAATTTAATTTGGAATATTCGCCAAAATGTGGGGATGGTATTCCAAAACCCAGATAACCAAATCGTGGCAGCCATTGTAGAAGAAGATGTGGCATTTGGGCCAGAAAACTTAGGGGTCCCAGCTCCTGAGATTCGCAGCCGTGTGGACGCAGCCTTGGCGGCAGTAAACATGTCTGACTATGCTTTACATGGGCCTCATCTTTTATCAGGGGGGCAAAAGCAACGCATCGCTATTGCTGGCGTATTAGCGATGAAACCGAAATGTATTATTTTAGATGAGCCGACGGCTATGCTCGATCCGAAAGGTCGTAAGGAAGTGATGGATACGGTGTATCGCCTTAATAAAGAAGAAGGGATCACCATCGTATATATTACGCACTTTATGGAAGAGGCCGCCTTGGCAGATCGTATCATCGTGATGAAACAAGGCAAGGTCATCGATGAAGGGGCCCCAAAAGATGTATTTATGAATGTAGATACTTTAAAAGGCTTAGGTCTCGATGTGCCGGTACCATCAGAAATTGCAGTTCGTTTACAAGATAAAGGGGTAGCGATGCCAACAGGCATTACCACCAATGAAGAACTAGGGGAGGCCATATGTCAATTCAATTAGAACATGTAACCTATACCTATGGACAGGGGACCCCTTTTGAAAAAACGGCCTTGCACGATGTGAGCTTGACCATACACGAAGGTGAGTTTGTAGGCATTATCGGTCATACAGGGTCTGGTAAATCTACCTTAGTTCAACATCTGAATGGCTTGTTGCACCCTACAACAGGCACTGTGAAAGTAAATGGTGTGGACCTAGTAGATAAAACTGAAGAGGTAAAACAAACACGCCATAAAGTAGGCATGGTATTCCAATACCCAGAACATCAACTCTTTGAGGAAACCATTGCTAAAGATATTGCCTTTGGTCCTAAAAACTTAGGTTTCGATGAGGTGGAAGTAGACCGCCGCGTGCGAGAGGCTATGCAATTTGTAGGCTTAGATTACGATACTTATGCAGAGCGGTCTCCTTTCCATTTGTCGGGAGGACAAATGCGCCGTGTGGCTATCGCCGGAGTCATTGCCTTAGACCCAGACTATTTAATTCTCGATGAGCCTTCTGCTGGACTCGACCCATTTGGACGAGAAGAAATCTTTGGGGAAATTATGAAACTTCACAAGGAAAAAGGAATTACCGTTATTCTTGTGTCCCATAACATGGAAGATATTTCCCGCATGGCGAATCGCTTAATTGTGATGCACCAAGGGCAAGTCTTATTGGACGGCAATCCTATCGAGATTTTCCACCATGATCGTGACAAATTACAATCTGCTGGTGTGGATGTACCGCCATTGTCGCAAACCTTACAGGCTTTGGCAGAGCGAAACATTCCCGTCAATATCGACCGTATCCATGTTCATGAGGCAGTAGCAGATATTTACGACTATCTCAAGGAGGTGCACCATGCTAAGTAATATTACCATCGGTCAGTACTTTCCAGGAGATTCTTTACTCCATCGCATGGACCCAAGGGCGAAGATTATAGCCACTATGCTTTTCATCATTGCTATCTTCTTTGCGGACAGCTTAGTAACCTATAGCATTGTGGCGGCCTTTACCTTCGGGTGCTTAGGCTTGTCTCGTTTACCAGTGCGTCTGGTATGGCTATCCATTAAACCATTGTGGATTATTATCGTATTCACCTTGGCCATTCATGTGTTCACCACACCGGGAGAATACTTATTTACCTATGGTTGGCTACACATCAGCCGAGAAGGTCTCAATTTGGGAGGCCTTATGGCAGGACGATTGATTTTCTTAATCGTATTCTCCTCCTTGTTGACCTATACCACATCGCCCATACGGTTGACGGACGGTATTGAAAGACTCTTAAATCCGTGGAAACGCTTTGGCGTACCAGCTCATGAATTGGCTATGATGATGACCATTGCTTTGCGGTTCATACCGACTTTATTAGAGGAAACAGATCGCATTATGAAAGCTCAAGAATCCCGTGGGGCTGACTTTACCACAGGATCCTTGGTAAAACGAGCTAAGAATATGGTGCCTTTACTTGTGCCATTGTTCATTAGTGCCTTCCGCCGTGCCGATGAATTGGCGGTGGCTATGGAATCTCGTTGCTATCGAGGCGGAGAGGGACGTACACGGATGAAAGAGTTACAATATAGCTCATTAGATTTCTACGGTATTGGCGCTGTGGTGTTCGTAAGTGTTCTATTAGCTGTATTGCGCTGGGGATTTGGTGTATAAGTAGTAGCCATATATATGCTAGCCGTATTACGCTGGAGTTTTGGTGTATAAGCAGTAGTCGTATATATATGTTAGTGACAGATGTATGTGCCAATCTAATAGGGTTAGAAAGACAGTAGAAAGAATAAGATATGACAAGAACGTTACAACTCATTGTTGCCTATGATGGCACAGAGCTTTGCGGGTACCAACGGCAACAGAATGGACCTACTGTGCAAGGCTATTTAGAAGAGGCTTTGTCTAAGGTTTGCAATGAGCCCATTACGATTTACGGCTCTTCTCGAACGGATGCAGGTGTCCATGCTAGAGGGCAAGTAGTGGCTTTCACCACCACTGGCAAGATTCCCGTAGACAATCTGATGCGCGCCCTCATTGCTCATATGCCGCCTTATATCGTGGTTCGTGAGGCTCAGGAGCTGCCGTCGGACTGGAACCCACGGAATTATGTGAAGGGGAAGGAATATATTTACACCATTCACAATGACACCGTGGTGGATCCACTGCAACTGCGCTATGCCTACCATGTGCGCAAACCGTTGGACATAGAGGCTATGCGACGTGCGGCCCATGTCTTAGAGGGAAAACATAATTTCAGCACTTTCAAAGGGCACAATACGACGGTACAAGATCCAGTGAAAACTATGTATGCTGTGAAAGTCATCCAACAGGGGACGACGGTGCGCATCCATGTGTTAGGAGATGGATTCGTGTATCACATGGTGCGGAACATGGCGGGATTCTTGGTGGATGTAGGCTTAGGTCGCTTTCACCTAGAGGACGTGCCACGCATCATTGCCGGTGAAAATAGACAACTCATAGGAAAAACAGCGCCGGCTCATGGGCTGTGCTTAGATACGGTGTTTACTGATGATGCTAGCTTGCAAGAGCGGGTGCAGTGCATAGCGAACCTATAGGTAGGCACGTAGGCAGGTATAAGGCGTGTCTGCAATAGATAGAAAGTATCTACAGGATATGGTTTAGCTAGGGACGTACTTTCATAGGTTTTGACTGATTTTGGTAGGTTACTATGAAAGTTGAAGAATAGGTACAAGTAGTTATGTAATTGTTATGTGATTGCTATGAAATATAATATTTGTTAGTATATAACTATAGCCCTACGATAGGGCGTGCAAGTAGGAGGTTATGATGAAAGAAGACGGAATCCATACGCATATTGCTATTAAAATGCCAGAGTATATTATCGATGTAGATGAACTGGTGAATGATCCAGTGAATCGTCGTAAATTGGCTCGATTTATTATGAAACGTCATTTAGATATGGACAAAATCATTGAAGAATTTGTGAACAATCCAGAGAACGAAGCCGAGTTAATGCGCTTTGCTGCATCGGTGGTATTCTCTAAAACAGGTCGCGATATGAACGAATATAGCGATGATGTATTGCCATTGTTCTTTGAAGAAGCAGTGTACGAAGACGATTTGCTGTAACCCCAAAATAAATATATTATAGAACTTAAAAAATAGAGGAAAGTTGATACTTTTTGATCAACTTTCCTCTATTGTATTTATGGGCTATTTTGTTACAGCCCCTTGTACTTCATATATAGTATAGTGTTTATTCAAACCAAATGTATTTCGCCAATACGATAGCACCGAGTACATACATGAACCAGTGTACGTCTTTGTGACGACCTGTGATGAATTTCATCAATGGATATACGATGAGACCAGCTGCAACACCGTTCGCAATGCTGTATGTGAAAGGCATTAATACGATGACCAAGTACGCAGGGAAACCTTCTGTCCAATCGGAAAAATCGATTTCACGGATGGCTTCCATCATCAAAGCACCAACTAGGATCAGTACTGGAGCAGTGGCTGCATTTGGTACTAAGGCAATGAGGGGTGCAAAGAATAAGCAAAGGATGAACATAATACCACAAGTGACAGCCGTTAAACCAGTTCGACCACCAGCGCCAACGCCGGCAGCACTTTCAACGAAAGCTGTAATAGTACTGGAACCTAACATGGCACCGAAGCTAACCCCAAGGGAGTCCACAATCATGGCTTTGCCAAGACCAGGAAAATCACCTTTTTTAGGATCTGCAATCCCCGCTTTGGAAGCGGTCGCAATCAAGGTACCCATGGAGTCAAATAATTCGACGAAGGTGAAAGAGAAAATTATAGTAATCAAACCTACGTGGAAGGCAGAGGCAATGTCTAACTCCATAAAGGCCACTTTGCTGAAGTCAGGGATAGCCATGATGCTCAAGGAACTAGGTAGTGTGGCCACGCCAGTGGCATAGGCTAAGATGGATGTAACGATGACACCAATCAATAAGGAACCAGGCACACGGCGCGCCATCAAGGCAGCGGAGAAGAAGAGACCAAACAAGGATAATAGCACTTCTGGATTGCCTAGATTACCCAATGTCAACAGGGTTTCAGACGGTGTTGGTGCACCGTGACCTTTGGCGCTGACAATATCATTTAATGTACCTGGTTGTAAGGATAAGGCGATGGTCATCAAACCAGATAATTTCAAGCCAATGATGCAGATGAATAAACCAATACCTACAGTGATAGCAATTTTTAAAGATGTAGGAATGGCCTCAATGATCAACTGGCGAATCTTGGTTAAGGTTAACACCAAGAATACAAGACCGGAAATAAAGACAGCACCTAATGCAGTTTGCCAAGTTAGCCCCATACCGAGTACAACAGTAAAGGAATAGAATGCTAATAGGCCAACCCCTGGTGCTAAGGCAATTGGATAGTTAACAAACAAGCCCATAGCGATTGTCACTAGACCACCACCTAAGGCTGTAGCAATTAATACGGCATCTTTGTCCATTCCAGCTAGACTTAACAAGTTAGGTGCTAGCAATAGAATGTATGCCATGGTAATGAATGTGGTAAGTCCTGCAAGGACTTCTGTACGGACTGAAGTGTTTCGCTCTTTCAATGCGAATAACCGTTCTAACATGGTACCCCTCCTAAATATAAAAAATAGTACACCCTTATTGTAGCACAGCCGAGGTCGATAGGATAGAGGGTTCACCGAAATTTATTCATAAAATTTATAAAAATGGCGAAATAAATTACTATAACTAATGAATAAATAATCTTTAGTTTAGTGTGTTATATTCATTTCGTGTAGACATGAAAAAATGACGATATATGCGAAAAATGGTTAGACTTTATTCACATTATGCACAGTAAATGTCCATAATTCATATAGACAGATTTCGGTATCCTAATATATAATAGGGAAAGGAAAAATCCTACTTTTGAAGAGGTATTATTTATGAAAATTTCTACTAAAGGTCGTTATGCATTGAGAGTGTTAATAGACTTAGCTGAACACAGTGCAAATCGAAATGTATCCATTCGGGAAATGGCGGAACGCCAAAATATTTCAGATAAATATTTAGAAGGTATCGTTGCTAGATTAAGTGCAGCTGGATATGTGAAGAGCGTCCGTGGTAAGTATGGTGGGTACCAACTTACTAAGGAACCAAAAGACTATACTTTGTACGATATTTTAGCAGCAACAGAAGATTCCATCGCTGTAGTGGCATGTTTAGAAGATGAAGTCAACACATGTCCTATGAGTGAAGGATGTCGCACATTGCCGTTATGGGAGCATTTGCAGAATCATCTGCGCGAATATATGCAAAGTTTAACACTACAAGATGTCATTGACCGACACTTCGCAGTGTAATAGTATGGGAAATGGGTAAGGGAGTATTGAAATGAAAAAAGGGAAAGAGAAACAGGCCGTTAGCTTGGAAAACCATGTGAGTTTTTCTCTGTATGCAACGGCTAAGGAAATGGTGCGTGCATGTCAACCAGAGTTGTCAGACTTAGGATTGACCTATACGCAGTTTTTAGCGATGACTGTTATTTGGGAAACTAAGACAGTTCACCTCAAAACAATTGGAGATGCAATTTTCTTGGATTCTGGCACATTGACACCATTGTTGCGCAAGTTAGAAGCGAAAGGATTGATCACTCGTGAACGCTTGCGTTCCGATGAACGATCCATGTCCATTGGATTGACAGCAAAAGGAAAAGCCTTGCAAAAACGAGCTAAGCATATTCCAGAGTTATTAGCTGGAAAGCTTGGTTTATCCACAGAGGAATTAGCTACATTACAACAGTTAATGGGCAAGTCTCTTGTGAATTTAGGTAAACGATAAGGGTATTCTCTCATAGAGAATACCTTCGCAGGATAGTTGACAGTTACTGTCAACTGTCCTTTTTTACATTTTCTGGACATGGAATGTGTGAGAGACTTTCCTGACTGTGTTACAATGGTAGCAGAGTGAAATATTACAGGTGAATCATATGAAACAATTACAACAAACAGGGATGACTGCCGTTTGGATACTCACCATCGGCATGTCCTTGCTGGCGATTTGCTATACCATGATCATCCCTTTTTTGCCCGTCTATCTCTTAGAATTAGGGGTGGAGCAAGAGGAGCTTGCCATTTGGTCAGGCCTATCTTTTTCTATCTCCTTTTTTATCGCAGCCATTATGGCGCCCGTATGGGGACGATTGGCGGATCGACATGGTAAAAAAATGATGGCCATTCGAGCGGGGATTCTAATTGGTATCTCCTACCTATGGGGAGGTCTAGTACAAGACGGGTATCAATTTGTATTGGTCAGAGCCTTCCAAGGATTTGCGAATGGCTTTATGCCGGCGGCCATGACCATGGTATCCTTATCGGTGCCGAAAGAACGGGTCGGCACAGCGATGGGTATCTTTCAAATGGGACTTGTCCTAGGGAACACGGTGGGGCCCTTAACAGGGGGACTCACAGAACTAGCAGTGGGCATGCGCCCCGTATTTATCGTGGCGGGGGTGGTCCTCTTTGTGGTGACCGCTGCCATTGCCATCTTTGTGAAAGAGCCCGTTGTAGAAACGGACACCCCAGTGAAAGTTAGTTCTTTCAGAGACGATTTACGGGAGGCAAAACAGAATAAAGTATTGGTGCATATTCTAGGATTGTATTTCTTGGTGCAATCCGTCATGCTCATGTTACAACCGATCATCGCTATTTATGTAGGAGAGCTACAAGGCACGATGGAAGGGGCAGCCATGCTAGCTGGATCCATCCTCAGCGCCGGTGGTGTGATGGGCATGATTATGACGAATGTGTGGGCGGCTTATGGACAGAGAAAGGGCTACTTTAAAGTCATTTCCTACGGGCTATTGGGAACAGGAAGTATCTTGTTATTGCAAAGTTTGCCATTTGGATTATGGTGGTTTGCAGCATTGCAGCTTTTTATTGGGGTCTTTATTGTGGGAATTTTCCCATCCTTAGGGTCCGCTATGACTGTCAATACGGATCCATCCGTACGGGGTCGTGTCTTTGGCTTGGCCACAACCTCACAACAATTGGGCAATATGATGGGCCCTTTATTTGCCAGTCTAGTAGCCACCTATTGGGGGACGTCCTACGTATTTTCCGTGGCAGGTATCGGTATGATAGTGATTGGATACCTAGTGCTGCGCATGTATGGACAGCGACCAAATATACAACCATAACATATAGGGATATAGGACAGGCTATAAAAATAGAGGAAAGTTGATGCTCTTTGATCAACTTTCCTCTATTGTATTTAGAACTTTTGTTATTCTGTGGTTGCCTCTGTAGTAGTGGTGGATTCCATAGGAATATAGAATCCAAAGATAGTACGCTCATGTGGCGTACTTTCCACTTGCAGTTGGCCTTGATGGAGCTGCACCACGTTTTGTACGAAGTACAAGCCTAGGCCAATGCCTTTATTTTCTTTTGATGTACGAGATGGATCCACCTGGTATAAGCGGTTCCAAATCATAGGGATACTTTCAGAAGGGATGCCTATGCCATCATCGTCTACAGAGATATGCAGAGTATCTTCCTCTTGGCGGACTGCGAAATGCACTTTCGTGCTCGCAAACTTGAGGGCATTATCCAATATGTTTGCCATCGCTTGTTGCAACAAAATCTGATTACCTAAGAGAATCAAGGATGGATCAATATGATAGGTAAAGTCGAGCTCTTTTTCTTGACACAAACGGACATAGGTATTGGCTAAGCGCTGCGCCACATCGGAGATAGGCACAGGTGTTTTGTCAATATCCTTCAAGTTATCGAGGCGGGCAATCTCTAGTAGTTGAGACACCATATCTGCCATGCCTTTGCTTTGGGTAAAAATATTTTCAAAACTTTCCTTCGCCTCTTCAAGGGAAGACACAAATTGGCGCCCATAGTCACTTTCAGCTTGAATCACAGCAATAGGGGTGCGCAGTTCATGGGATACATCGGAGTTGAATCGTTTTTCACGGTTTGATGCGTCCTCCAAACTGCTGAGCATATAGTTGAAAGTAGATGCCAATTGGTACATCGTATCTTTTGATGGAGGGATATTTTCTATGCGCTCAGATAGATCGCGTTTTAAGGAGATTTGTTCTGCCAATTTTGTCACGGTACGCACTGGTTTCAAGCCTCTTTGGATAATCCAATAGCCACCGATGGTTGCCATAGCCACGAAGAGAAAGCCACCAATGAGTAAGGCAATCAACGTCGTATTCGCTTTGCGATCCAATAAGGTAATAGGGACTATGCCGCGGACGTGACCTCGTGGACCATGAGGGACTTGAAAGGGCACATCGTAGTAGAGGAATACCGCCTCATTTTGGCGGACTTCTGTGATGGTATTAAAGGATAGGGGACTATCCTGAGGGAAACGCTCTGGGGCGCTACCACGCAAGACCACGCCATCATGTGAGTAGACCACTAAGAAAATACCATTATCATAAGACTTGAATTTTTTGGGATTCGTGGCGGCCTCTATGACATTTTGCTGTAGTTCTGAACGAATTTCATGTTCATCCCAGGCAGAGGTAAATTGCATAACAAAGGTTGCCAGCAGGCCAACCATGACGAGCAAAAAGATAGAATACCAACTGGTAATCTTATACACGAGAGGAACTCGAACCAACATAGC
>CAUUJQ010000029.1:0-9524 GCA_963545445.1 uncultured Veillonella sp.
CCGATAGCAAAAATATATAGTAAAAAAAGAACTAATCGAATGGTTCCTTCATATAGATTCAATATCATATGATCTGAGCCAGCACCAGGCATAAATTTTGCTAGCCACGTTGGCAAGGCAATAAATAATGCGGCTGCGATGAGCACAGATACAGACATAGTGATGACGATTTCCTTATTTGTGACTTCTTCCTCTTCTTCTCCAGAGGCTTGTGCCGAAAACGATAAGGCTTTCATACCAATCACTAAGGATTCAAACAAGGCTACAGTTCCGCGTAGGAAAGGCAGTTTTAAGACAGGATACTTGTCTTGGATGGATTTCGTTGGTTCTTCTTTTACCGTTATAGTTCCATCCGGTTTACGACAAGCTGTGGCCATAATCTTAGGACCACGCATCATAACCCCTTCAATCACTGCTTGACCACCGACAAATTTCTTGATTCGTTGCTCAGTCATAGGTCCTCCTGTAAAACAAATATAGGCAGAGCCTTAGCTCTGCCATTTAATTTGTATAGTTTGTGTACGCAATTATTTGCCGTAACGTTTGTTAAATTGTTCGATACGACCGCGAGCTTTAGCCGCACGTTGTTGGCCTGTGAAGAATGGATGGCAGTTGGAGCAAACGTCCACGCGAAGATCACCTTTAACAGAGCCAGTTTTGAATGTGTTACCACAACCGCAAGTTACAGTTGCTTCCACATAATTTGGATGAATTCCTTCTTTCATGTATATACACCTCTTTTCAACGTCTAAACTATTCCTACAGATTATAACACGAATCCCGTTATCTATGCAATACTAGGGACTATGACTTATTCAGATTTTTCTGTTTCTAATTTTTTTGCCTCTGCTCGTTCTTGTTTTGCTTCTTCTAATGCTTCTTCTAAATCCACAGAGTTCAAGATTTCTTTCAGTTCTAAGATTTCTTCTAGGCTTAATGTGACGCCTTTTGTCATTTGCACGTAATCTTCGTCCCAAGCGCGGATATCGAATTTAGGATTGTAACGGCCCCAGCTTGTGCATGTTAATTGTTTTTTCATGCCATCTTTATTTTCTGAAAGTGTCCCTAATACTTTATAAATTGAATAATTCACAACTCCCATGATTAGTCCTCCTCTACTTCTGGTTTTACTTCTGTTGGTACTGGTACGATTTCATTGGCTAAATTAGCTAATGTATTGGCCCAGTTTGTTTCGGCTTGCGCTTTTTCTGTTTCATATTGTTCTAATGAAGTTTTGAAAGATGTAGTAAATGTAGCTAATGCCTCTTCTTTCACCACTTGACGTCGACAACTACCCATCAATTGTAATAAGGCTGGTGTTGTTGTCACCATGGATGCTAAGGTACGCACCACTTGTTTTCCTTCTTCACTATTGAAATATGTATACCACAAGAATGATGCACTTGGATGGTTAAAGTACCAATGATCAGCTACCGTATCATCTTGTAAAATAGCTTGCTCCATAGCCTCTTGTACATTTGCATTCTCTGGAGATGCTCCTAATGGGATACCATCCTTTTGTTCCAATGCAACAGACACATCGATGCCTTTCATAGATACTTGTAAATAGTATCCTTCTAAAGCTTCAAACATGCGTTGCATATAAGTTGGAATACGATAGTCACCATGCATATATCCATCTTCACCCATGGTTGGATGTTTCGGGTTCATGCTCGCTTGCACGCCATATAGTGAAAGTCCATAATGCGCTAAACTAAAGGTTTCCATAGATGCTAAAATTTCGTGAGGTAATGGAATAAAATTCGTTTGTTTATACCCATCACCAACGATTTCACAAATGGACAAGTCTACTTTTTTCACAGGTCCTACACCATAACGGAATTCGTACGTTTGTAGGGGCGCCCATTCTCTAACGACTTCTAAATGGTTTTGCAGAATCATAAACTGCAAAGCCACTCGGTTCATATTCAATTGATCTTGTACGGCAGACACTGGAATAAAGTACCGTACTGTGCCTTTTTCGCTCACATTGTTCACGCGGGCCGCCATTTCTTCCATAGTCGTTACTGGTGCTGTGAACATGCCAGATGTAGCCGCCACAATATGGTCAAAGATGACATCTTCTGGCCATTCGTTAATAACAGGCGCTAATGGATATACACTGCGGAATAGGTCATAGCAACTTTCAGACGGTGTATAGAATAATAATCGATCCGTTGGAAGGGTTTGCATAATTTCTTCTGCAATGGCTGCGTATTCTTCGAAATAGGCAAAGAGGATGATTCCTTCCGTATTCTTATGAAACTCTAGTACTTCTTGCATCGGTACAGACCATTGACGACCTGCAGACACTCCTTCATAATAGCCAGTAGCACTGATGAAGTCCATCAATTCTACACTAAAGGAAATGCTATAAATGTCCTTAAACCCTGCTTCGTCATAGGGCAAAGGACCGAACGTGTCTACCGTCGATGTTTGGGCAAGTTCAAATAATTCTTTCTGCGTAATGCCCCACTCACGGACTTCACCACTTTGGGCGATGATTTGATCTAATGCACGAAATCTTGCTATTTCCTGTACGATGGCTGGGCCCGTTACTCCCACTTTTGTAAACGTCTCAATGAGACGTCTCATTTGTTCTGTCATGCTACACCTTCCCTGCCGATTGGCATACATCATATAAAGGACATTCGTCACATAATGGTTTTCTCGCTTTACAAATTTTTCGACCATGCCAGATCATCCAATGATGAGCCGCACTCCAATGTTCCATAGGAATTGCTTTTTTCAATTTTTTTTCCACTTCGTCTGGGGTTTTCCCTTTGGCTATCCCCAATCGATTGGACACTCGAAACACATGGGTATCTACGGCAATGGCTGGTGTATCAAATAGAATCGATACGAGTACATTCGCCGTTTTACGGCCTACCCCAGGTAGTGTTACTAAAGTATCAAAATCTTTGGGCACTTCGCTATTGTACTCTTCTACTAAGATTTTGCATGTTTCATGAATATGTTTTGCTTTCGAACGGTATAATCCGCAATCTTTAATGAGTGCCTCTAATCCAGGTATACCCAATTCGTACATATCCTTTGGATCACTATACTTTGGAAAGAGTCGTTTTGTTACAATGTTCACTCGTTCGTCTGTACATTGTGCAGACAATGCCACCGCCACTAGTAATTCAAAAGGTGTTGTGAACTCTAAGGCTGGTTTGGCATCATGGTAGACTTCTCCCAAGATTCGTATTTGCTCTGCCTTGATGGCTTTTGTAATTCGCATCGGAGCCTTCTCCTCTAAGATGAAAAACTATGTAAATCATGTTATAATATAATTCTAACATCAAATGAATAGATTAGATACTTTCATCTAATACTATATAGTGTATCATACCACAAAGCGTGTGCAGTAACAAATAAGGAGATTATATATGACGGAACAAGAAAAAAAAGAAATGACTATGGAAGAGGCCTTAACTCGCATTAATGCATTGGCAGCGAAAAAGAAATCTGGTCAAACTTTAACCGAAGAAGAACTGGCAGAAAAGAAAGATTTATATGAAGTCTATTTAGGATTCATCCGCGCTCAAGTGGTGCAACATTTAGAGTCCATCGAATTTGTAGATGCGGAACCAGACGCAGATACAGTAGAAGTGGATGTAGAATTAAACACCCAATATTTACGGAAGAAGCATTAATATGGCCCAGTACACAAAAAAAGATTTACATATTTTAGAAAAACCTTTTGTAGAAATCCGCAAAAAAGTAAAGATTTTACTTCGTATGGGGTGCTTATTATCTGAAAACGGCGCCAATGCGAATCAAATCGTACGAGATATGCAACGAGCAGCGGCGTATATGGGGATTCCAAGAGATGATCTGCATATCCACATTGCCTACTCAAATATTCTAATTAACATTCACAGTACCGAAGATTGTTTTACTTCTTTCAGAAAAGTTCAATATATGGGCGCCAATATGGAAGTCATTTCTGCCATCAGTGTCTTGACTTGGACGGCCCTACGCAAAGACTATACCTTAGATGAGTTCGCTGAGGAATTGGAAAGAATTGCGGAAAAAGAACCGCCGTACTCAAATGCTATGTCAGCTATCTTTGCAGGCTTTGCCTGTGGAGCCTTTCCGATTTTGTTTGGAGGATCTATTATCTCCGCTTGGATCACTACCTTTTGCGCCCTATTAGGATTCATTGTGCAGCTTATATTAAAGCGATTTCAAATTAACGGATATATCGGTATCGCCTGTGCTGCTGCGGTGTCGTCTGGACTAGCCTTTTTATCTGGTTATCTCTTCGACTTCACAGATGTCATCTATGCCACGATTGCCTGTACTCTGTTTATGGTACCCGGCATTCCTCTTATCAATACAGTAGATGACTTATTAAATAATCATATTTTAGCAGGCATCACTCGTGCTGTTCATACCTTACTGATTGTAGGCAGTATGACCGTAGGCATTAGTATGGCACAATATTTTAATCACACCTATGACTTTACTCATTTAAGCATTGTTCCAGACAGCATTTCCCCCGTCTTGTTAGGTGCCGCTGTGGTCGGTGCCGCCGGCTATGCTGTGATGTTTTATACCCCAATACGATTGTTACCACTCATCGGTGTCGGCGGACTTATCGCCATCCTAGTAAAAAATACATTCATTTTACACCTAGGATTCTCCGTATTTGGCGCCACCTTTATGGCAGCGGCCATGGTGAGTTTATTCTGTTTAAAAGCAGCTAGGCATGCCAAAACTTCATCCCTTGTGTTGGCCATACCTTCTGCTATACCACTTGTGCCTGGTGTATTTATCTACCGTTTCTTATACGCCATGTTGCACATCAACTCACTCACCGCTACTACCCTCGTAGAGGCCATCCAAAGTGGAGTCACTGCGATCCTAATCATCATATCCATCGGTGTAGGCGTTGCTATTCCTTCCATTCTAGCTGGTAAGATATTAGATGCTAGAAAAGAGAAAAAACTAGAAAGTTTATTAGATAAACGATATACATAAGAAAAGCATGTATCTTTTGACGCACTGTCAATGAGATACATGCTTTTTCTATAACATATACAAAACCATGTAGGACAAACAAAAAGGACTGCATCCAACAGTCCTTTTTGTGTATTATAGATGTGCTTCTACAGCCGCTTTTAACTCTTCTAATGGAACGAAACCGATTTTACGATCTACGATTTCACCATTTTTGAAGATAGCAAATGTAGGAAGAATTTCAATTTTGAAAAATTGAGCCAATTCAGGTTGTTCGTCAGTGTTTACTTTTGTCAATGTCACTTTGTCGCCCAATGCAGCTGCTAATTCATCATATACAGGCATCATGCGAACACAGTATCCGCACCATGGTGCCCAGAAATCTACAACAGTTAGTTTATCGTTTGTAGCTACCACTTCTTTAAAATTTTCAGTTGTTACATCAATAATTGCGCTCATGTAAGCCTCCTATTAGATTTGAATCAATACACAGTCTTGAATCACATCAAGACCTAATTCCGTTGCCTTTTTCACTACCGCCGGTTTATCTGCCCCCGGTTGTAGCCAAACGGTCTTAATCCCTAACTCCTTACAGCTATCTAACGCTTGTAATCCCACTGCTTCTGGCACTACAAAATCTACAACGGTAGGTACTACAGGTAGATCATGCAAGCTTGCATAGCATGGCACTCCATCGATAGATGTAATATTAGGGTTCACTGGATACACTGTATATCCTTTATTAACAAGATGTTTAAAGATCTTATATCCGAACTTATCGGTTCTTGTTGTGGCACCTAAGACGGCCCACGTTTTTTCTTGGATCGCTGTTTCCATTGACATACGTATCACCTCATTACTGTATTATCATACCATAATATCGAAATTTGTCAATTTAATTGTATCTTGTTTTAATAACTTTTTCGGAATGTCAATTGTGAGTAACTCTGAAAGTGTAACTTTTCCACATATCGGTAGGTCTCCTCGTGTGAGTAGTCCCGTTTCTACTGCGAACCAGGCCCACAATGTTTCCGCCGATGCTCCTTGCTTCTGTAAATCACGAATGGTAATACTCTGTTGTCGTTTAGACAAGCGATACCCCACTCCGTCCACTAGCATGGGCACATGTCCATATTGCAAAGCAGGAAAGCCCAAGGCTTGAGCCAGCCCTATTTGATGACCCGTCACAGGTAATAAATCGTTACCACGAACGACTTCCGTCACTCCCATTTCATAGTCATCGATAACCACCGCCAAATGGTACGCAATCATACCATCCCATCGCTTCAGAACGATATCATCTCCCCCAGATTGGACGGTATAGTCTACGTCCCCTCTATATAAATCTGTAAAGGATCCTCTTTCATCATGCATGTGAAAGCGCCAAGATGGAGGTCGCTCACCTATACTCGGCGTATGTGTCAAACAATAGCCATCGTACACATGATGTGCCTCCCCTTGATGAGGAGCGCTGCTGATTTCTTGCAACCTAGCTCGATTGCAGTAACAAGGATATAATCGCTGATTTGACTGCAATGTTTGTAAATATGCTTCGTATCGTTCTAATCGTTGCGACTGATAGGTAGGCGCTTCATCCCAAGAAAAGCCCAACCAGGACAAATCTTCCAGTATATGATCTGCATACATCTGTTTCGATCGCTGTGTATCCACATCTTCGATACGAACAATATACTCACCATCCTGACGTCGTGCAGACCAATAGGACAACAATGCGACCCACAAATTACCTACATGCATATGTCCCGTAGGACTGGGTGCAAAACGACCTTTCATAGAACCTCCTAGGCCTCTTCACTAAGGCGTTCCCACCGCTCATATAAGGATTCTAATTTCTCTGTAGTTGCGGCCAACTCCTGCGATAGCCGTTCATATTCCGACATATCACCTTGGATGGATGGATTCTGCAATTGTACCGTGTACATCTTAACCGTTGCCTCATAGCGATCGATATCGGATTCTACATTAGCCAATTCCTTTTCTAACATAAAAGAATTTGTCTTCTTTTTAGGTGCAGGTTCTGCATGACTAACGTCCTCTTGTGATACCTGAATAGCTCCTGTGGCATCCGTAACTACGCCCGCATTCGTGTCACCCAGTACTGCTATACCTGTGGTACCATCTTTATGAACTGTATACCCTGCGCCATTGTTACGGTTCCCCTGTACAGATTCTAATTGTTGTGCTCTTTGCGCCTCCAACACTGATCGTTCTAGCAATTTCTCTTTATAATAGGAATAATTGCCATGGAATTCTTCAATAACACCATTATCCAAAACAATAATGCGTTTCGCCACGGCATCTAATAAATAGCGGTCATGAGAAATGATAAGTAATGTTCCTTCAAACTGCTGTAAGGCTTGCTCCACTGTTTCTCGTGTTGGAATATCTAGATGGTTCGTCGGTTCATCGAGGATCAAGAAATTACGGCCTTCTAAAAATAATTGTAGTAAGGCCACTCTGGCACGCTCTCCACCAGACAAATCGCCTACTAGTTTAAATACATCGTCTCCTCTAAATTGAAAGGCTCCTAATACGCTACGAGCAGATTCTTCTGACATATCGTAGGGCGCCATAATTTCCTGTAGGACAGACCACGTAGGATGTAGGTCCTCATGTTCCTGTGAAAAATATCCAGTCTGCACTCGATTGCCTGTCGTAATGGTTCCGTCTAACGCATTGAGCTCGCCCATAATGGTTTTCACCAAGGTAGACTTGCCTGCTCCATTGGCACCAATTAAACCCACTACATCACCACGACGCAAGGTGGTCGTAATACCTGTAGCCACTGGATGTTCTTTATCATATCCGATAGACACGTCTTCCACCATGAGCACACGATCGGCGCTCATTTCCGCTTTTGGGAATGTGAAAGTAAAATCTCTATCTTGGTCCGGTGCCTCTAGTCGTTCCAATCGATCCAATTGTGATTGACGACCCCGCGCCATTTTCGACTTAATGCCAGCCCTGTATTTATCGATATATTCTTCTGTTTTACGAATGTGCTCCTGTTGCTTTTCATAGGCACGTTGGTACGCCATTCGCTGTTGCTCTCGTTGTTTGAGGAACTGGCTATAATTGCCTTTGTACGTATGCACTTTGTGATCGGCTAGTTCTACTACTTCTGTAGCTACTTGATCTAGGAAATACCGATCGTGGCTGATGATCACGATGCCCCCTTTATAGGACTTCAAGTATCCCTCCAGCCATTCTAACATGGGCATATCTAGATGGTTCGTAGGCTCATCAAGAAATAAAAAGTCTGGGCGACGCACCAAAGCTTTTGCCAAATTAATGCGCGTTTTTTGCCCCCCTGAAAACTCACTGGCTTTTTTCTGTAAATCTTCATCGCTAAAGCCTAAGCCGTAGGCAATCCGTTGGCTTTGTTTTTCATAGTCATAGCCACCAAGCCATTCTAATCGTTCTTGTAAGTACGCCAAACGCCGTAGATCTTGTTCCGTCGCTTCTCGTTGCTCTAATTCTTTCGTCAAGCTTTGTAGTTGCGATTCTAGGTGCTGCACATCGGCCCATGCCGTTTGAATTTCTTCTTCTAAACTAGCATCACCTAAGTTCACATCTTGCTGTAAATAGCCAATCGTAATACTGCTATCTTTCACAATCGTACCTGCATCATGCTCTTCGATGCCTAATATACATTTCATCAGCGTCGATTTACCCGCTCCATTAGGACCTACTAAGGCCAATCGCTCCCCTTGTCGAATGGTAAAGGATACATTCGAAAAAATCTCTCGTATCCCAAAGGATTTTCCTAATTTTTCTATTCGGATTTGTTCCAAAATACTGCTCCTATCCTGTTTTGTCTTGATTTGTTATACATAGATATGACATTTACATGCTATCCTATGCATGATAGCTTTCATCAAAGAAACATCTAGTCCTAACGGTATGTTATAAACTGAGTAACACCTCTTGTAAATGATGTGTCAAGGCTTGTTCAAACTTATCTATGGTTGTCGCATCTAATTCATGCGTAATTCCTGGATACCCCTTTGTTCGTGTTTCTCCAAAAAACTCATCACGGAATGTATTATAAAACAAGACTACCCCTGTTTCTTCCCCCTCTTTCACATAGGTGCCAATAATATAGGACCCATTGATCATATCTAAGGCTCTATGGGGAGTCACATCTAATCGATAGCCATTGATGGTCTCTGGTAGCACTTCCGTATAGTCCCACTGGGGAAGGCCCTTTTTCTTATATTCGTAGACAAAGCCTTCTTGTGGCTCTAGGAACCGTTTCGTAATCGATTCCTTATAGTTAGCTTTCAGATTGTCTATAAATGGCACCAATGACTCGCGAATGAATGCAATGTCTACGAAATCTACCAAAGGCACCGTAATACGCACCATGTAATCTTTAACTTCTTTATCATAGAGGACCCACCACCGCCAATTGGCATCATTTGTATAATAAAATAGACTATACACTGTCGATGATAGGACCTTTTGTTCTAGTACTAAGTGAAAGTCCCCTAGGGTCGGTTCTAACCAAGATAGGTCAAGTTCCTTACATTCTT
>CAUUJQ010000030.1:0-9509 GCA_963545445.1 uncultured Veillonella sp.
CATGAAAGCAAAAAACGATACAGCCAGACCCTTACCAGCTGTATCGTTATATCATACATATCCATGATAGAGACTATTATCTCAATATACACAAAAAAGCGGCCGAAGCCGCTTTTTGTAAGTCCGTAAATTATTTACGTAAGCCTAATTTTTCTAAGATCGCACGGTAGCGTTCGATGTCTTTACGACGAAGGTAGTCAAGCATGTTACGGCGTTGACCAACTAATTTTAAAAGACCACGACGGGAATGATGATCTTTTTTGTGTTCTTTTAAATGCTCTGTTAAGTATACAATGCGATTAGTTAAAATCGCGATTTGTACTTCTGGGGATCCAGTGTCACCTTCGTGAACAGCGAATTCTTTGATAATAGCTGCTTTAGCTTCTGTAGTTAACATGTTTCATGTCCTCCTAAAAAATTATAATTCCATAGGCCAAAGTAATGGGCGGAGACTCAATTACCTCGCCTAGGTTAATACATCGCTATCTATAATACTATACTTTGTGGTAAAAGTAAAGTACTTACCCCAACATCATGCGGTCGCTCAATGTATTTTCGCTGGCTACTTCAAAACGTTCCAATAGATCTTGTACGGTCAAGTTCGCCTTCTCTTCCCCTTTTACGTCATAAATCACTTTGCCATTGTCCATCATAATCAAGCGATTGCCGAATCGCAAGGCATCGCGCATATTATGAGTAATCATCAAGGTAGTTAAATGATGTTCTTTTACCAATTCGTCAGTGAGCTGCAATACTTTTTCCGCCGTTTTTGGGTCCAAGGCTGCCGTATGTTCATCCAATAACAGCACTTCTGGTTTCAACATGGTGGCCATCAACAAGGTAATGGATTGACGTTGTCCTCCACTGAGCAAACCCATACTAGAGGATAAGCGATGTTCTAGGCCTAGGCCAAGGCGAGCTAATTGTTGTTTAAATAAGTCTCTTTCATTTTCTTTGAAAGCCCAAGACAATCCCATTTGTTTGCCACGGCGCAAAGCAAGTAGCATATTCTCCTCGATTTGCATATTACCTGCTGTGCCCAACATAGGATCTTGGAAGACACGACCAATGTATTTAGCCCGTTTGTATTCTGCCATGTGCGTTACGTCTACATCATTGATATGCAATGTTCCTTCATCGACGGAGAATACACCAGCAATAGAGTTCAACAATGTACTTTTACCGGCTCCATTACCGCCAATAACGGTAACGAAGTCGCCATCTTCTAATCGTAAATCAATGCCACGAAGCGCAATTTTTTCGTTCACAGTGCCTTTATGGAAGGCTTTCACAATACCTTTTAATTCTAACATGTGTATACCCTCCTCTTAACCACGACGAAATTTACCTTGCCACGTTGGTAAGGATAGGGCAAGAGCTACTAAGATAGCTGTAAATAATTTCAAATCATTTGGAGGCATACCTAGGTATAGAACGGCGGCAATAACGATACGGTAAATGATGGATCCGAATACAACTGCCACGAGGCTCAACACGAAGGAGGAGTTGCCGAATAGTTTACGCACCACGGAAGAAGAGGCAAATAGCACTTCCCCAATGATGACCGATGCCAAACCGATAACGATGGTACCTACGCCCATACCGATATCTGCAAAACCTTGGGATTGCGCAATTAAAGCGCCGGACACGGCCACGAATCCATTGGATAATAATAAGCCAAGAACGATCATGGAATCTGTGTTCACCCCTTGGGCGCGAATCATTTGTGGATTCACGCCGGTGGCACGAATGGATGTGCCAAGCTCTGTGCCGAAGAACCAGAATAGGAACAATCCCACCACGATGGTTACCACCACACCGATGATAGTCAAGGCCACCGCATTGGAAATGCCCATGCTATGAATGGCAGAGTACACTGTATCCATACGCAATAGGGAGATATTCGCTTTTCCCATAATATGTAAGTTCACAGAATACAGTGCGATCATTGTTAAGATACCAGCTAGCAATGCAGGAATTTTTAACTTCGTATGAATCCAGCCCGTCACGGCGCCTGCAATCATGCCCCCCACACCGGCTACTATCACTGTAATCCAAGGGTTTACACCCATGGTAATCAATACCGCAGAAATGGCAGCGCCCATAGGAAAACTACCTTCTACTGTTAAATCTGCTACGTCTAAAATTCTGAAAGTAATAAATACACCCAGTGCTAACAATGCCCACAATAGGCCTTGTGCAATGGTGCTAATAATTAAGTTTGTCATAATTCCTCCTACTCGGGGTTGCCCCCCACTACTATACTACTGTTGTCGCAATGACTCTGGAATCTGGATATGCAAGCGATCCGCTTCCTCTTGGTTGAATACAAATTTGATGGGCTCTTGCATTTCAATTGGCATGCTATCCGGTGTACTTTCACCACGAAGGACACGAGCCGCCATATGGCCTGTTTGAACACCTAATTTATAAAAGTCTACAGAATAGGCTGCAAGACCACCTGTTTTTAGCCATGTGTCATCAGATGGGAACACTGGCAAGTTAGCACTGCTAAATATGGTGACGATATTTGCGTAAGACGAAGCGATGATATTATCCGTTGGGAAATACACCGCATCGATGCCCATAATCGCCAATTGGTTCGCCGCTTGTGGTACATCATTTACATTGGATACGGTAATTTCTACTAATTCCATACCATATTTCTCTGCTTCTTTTCGAAAACTCTCTGCTTGCAATTGTGAATTGACTTCGCTAGACGAATAAATGGTGCCGATTTTTTTCGCATTCGGCAATAATTGATGCACTAATTCCACTCGTTTTTCCATGGGTACCATGTCTGTAGTTCCCGATACATTGCCCCCTGGATGTTCATCACTATCCACAAGTCGCGCTGTGGTATAGCTAGTAACCGCCGTTCCTAAGACAGGAATATCCTTCGTAGCATTCGCCATCGCCTGTACCGCTGGTGTGGCAATGGCCACCACTAAATCAGAATTACGCGCCACAAATCGTTGGGCAATGGTGTTTAGGTTGGATTGATCTCCTTGCGCATTTTGTTGGTCCAATATGACATTGTCCACAAATCCTTCTTCACGCAATCCATCTACAAAACCTCTGTTCGCTGCATCTAGTGCTGGATGCTCCGTTAATTGCAAGATGCCTACTCGGTACATCTTGCCTCCTCCTGGTGCTTCTAGTGACGATTCATGCCATACCAAGAATCCCACCAGACAGACCACCAACAGGGCCAGTCCTTTTTTCCACATAAAAATCTCCTTTCTACTATACTACATTGGTAGCCTCGCGCCACCTCCTACAGTCTTTCTATGTGAAAGATATACAGATTATACTATTATTTACGCACTAATGCGATATGCACCATACCGATAACAAAACCGATAATGGAAGGCACAATCCAACCCATGCCGATGGAGGCAAATGGAAGCATTCCGTAATATGGCAATGCCCATTGTACAAATCCAGATTGATTGATAAATGCTGGCGCCGTTGCCATAGCATCACCTAAGGCCGCAAATAAGGCAAAGGCTGTTGTCCACGCATAGACAGCTTGTCTTCCTTTGAAGATTGGCGCCGCAAAGGATACTAAGATGATGGTAATGGACAATGGATACAAGAACATCAACACTGGGATGGCTAATTCGATAATTTTTGTTAAGCCTACATTAGCAATTAAAAAGCCTACTGCTGTGGTTACGTATGCATAACCACGGTAGCCCAATGTGTTCGGGAACATTTCGTCAAATGTTTCGCCACAAGCACCAATTAAGCCTACGCATGTTTTTAAACATGCCAATGTAACAATGATTGCTAACAACACAGCCCCTACATTACCAAAGTAGAATGCATTCATTTGTGCCATAGTGATACCACCATTTTTAGCAAGACCCAATGTAGTCACGCTTGTGGCACCACTGTAAGCTAAGAAACCGTAGATAACAGCCATAATAGAGCACGCCACGAAGCCTGCTTTCACAAGACCCATAGCAATATCCTTAGGTTCTGTAACCCCCACACCTTGTAAGGCACGGATAACGATGATACCGAAGGCTAAGGACGCCAATACGTCAAGTGTATTATACCCTTCTGTAAAGCCTTTGAAGAATGCATGGGTCGCATATTCTCCTTGTGGCGCTACTGCTGTGTAATCACCCATTGGCATAATCACTGCAGTAAGTAATAAGATGCTTAGGAATACTAAGAATAATGGTGTTAATACTTTGCCGATGTAGGTCATCAATTTACCTGGGTTCAAGGAGAACAAAATGGCAATGATGAAGAACACCGCTGAGAATATACCTAACGCAAGATCTGGATTGACACCACCAAGGAATGGTTCAAATCCGATGGTATAGGATACTGTACTCGTTCTTGGAATGGCAAATGCTGGTCCAATCGTGATATACAATAACAAGGTAAAAATTTTACCATACGTAGGGTGTACACGGCTTACTAAGTCTTGTAAACCATTACTACGAGAGACACCCATAGCGACAATGCCTAAGAATGGAAGGCCGATCGCTGTGGCTAAGAACCCTAATGTTGCTGGCCATAAGGCTTGCCCTGCCTCTTGTCCTAAGTGAACTGGGAAAATTAAGTTCCCTGCTCCGAAGAACATGCCGAATAACATGGTTCCAATAAAGGCAACGGAACCCCAAGATAATTTTTGATTCATCACAACGCCCCCTTACATGATGATTTTTAATACATCTAGTACTTCATCTGGCAACTCATCTTTCGTCCCTTTTAATTGTTCAATGTAATTGTAGCGGAACTCAAATGCTTTGTGCAGAATATGATGGTACTCACGAACTGTAAAGTCTGGCTCAAATCCCTCAACTTTTACATATTCTAGGTTTTCATATTTATAGAATGGTTCAAAGTTTAGGCTACCTTCAACTAGGCCTTCTAACAAGCCCAATGTGACTTCTTTTGGAATTTTCTTATCCAAGAAGAAGCCTGTGTTCATAATGTAGCAATCTACGCCAGATTGAGTAAATAATTTTTTGTAACTTTCATAGTCCGTCCGTAAAGAATAGGTGCGGAACGGGTTTGCATACGGTTCAATGACCAATGCATTTGGATCCACGTGGGCATCTAATTTTTCTGCTGTGGAACGACGTGTTGCCAAAGTAGCCCCCATGGTAGCTGCCAAAATTGGGTCGTCAATTTTTAGAATCGGCGGCAATGTTTTATCTTTCATCAACCACACGATAGCATTCACTGGGTCTTTCACAAAGTTCACGCGATTATCTGTCCAGAATTGAGATTTAATAGCACGGCCATTGTTGTTGCGCACATCTTCGGCAAGCACCACTTTGTTGCCATCTTCATCCAACGTAACGCCTACGTTTTGCAAGGTTAACAAGTATTTGTTCGCTGGGTGTTCCACCGGATAGTCTTGCATTTTATCGAAATACGTCGGTTCTAATGCGATAGAAGACAAGTTTTCTGTGTGAATGATATACGCATCGTCATGAAGAACGGATATATCGTAGCGACCTTCATGTTGTTCATGGGTCAATGTGGATTTACCGGATCCAGACAAACCGAATACTCCTATCGTATAGGAAGAACCGTCTTTCAAGTTGTATCGTTTCATACCACCGTGGCACGCTACATAGCCGTAACGGTTTGCCAAGGACCAACCCAAAGTAAGGGTACCTTTTTTATGTTCCCCAAAATAGCGCATGCCTAGAATCATGGCGCAGTTATGAGCAGGGTCAAAAATTGCCAATCCCCCTGGATGACCTTCCACCACATAATCTGGGTCGGAGTAGATAAAAATATCTCCTTCTGGAAATTCTTTACTATCTTTGTAAAATGCCTTCACTTCTTCGTTGAAGAATTGAAAGTTAATCGCCCAAGAGTATAGGATCGACGCATGTTCTTTTGGAACCATCAAGTGCGCACGAGCTGTGAAAGCTTCGTCCAAGCCGACGATAGCTTGCGCAGAAATCCATTCTTTCTGACGGCTATCGTATACCGCATCGCGAGCGATATCGCATAGTTCTACTTCATTGATGCCTTCATCGCCGATGATACGACGGGCTTTTGCATAACGGCCTGTGGTTTTACCATTATTAGTGACCAATACTTTGGCGCCTTCTGGTAAACCTTGCTCTTCTGCACGGTATACTGGCATATCTAAAGCAATGACACCAGGCTCTTTAGTAGCCAAATCATAAGCTTGTGCAATCGTCGTTACAGGTGTCACATTGTTTCCATAAAAAGCTGTTTCAATGGTACTTCTCAATTTGGAAAACAACGGATTTTCTTTAATTTCGGAACGTTTCCAATGTAATCTTGTTGCCATACTAGGACCTCATCATTTCTAACATACTATACTTATGTATATTCTATTATTTTATCATTTAATTAAACATTTCACAATATGAGACCAATCATGTATACCCATTTCGTCTAGTCAATACGAGTACTCGTGACAACTATCACAGGACAGCATAGGCATGTACGAATAGATATACAAAACAGATGCTCTGGTCCTACCAAAAGCATCTGTTCCTAATTGGTATTCAATTATACTTTGCCACTCACAACAGACTCGATGTCCAAGTCTTGCAAATAGGATTTGAAGGCCTCTGCCAATTGTGGATTTCGCAATCCATATTCTACAGTGGCTTTTAAATAGCCTAAGCGATCTCCTATATCATAGCGTCTCCCTTCATAGGAATAGGCTAATACCTTAGATGAAAGTCTCGCAATAGCATCGGTCAATTGAATTTCGTTGCCTGCTCCTTGCGGTGTTTTTTCCAATTCATCAAAAATATCCGGCGTCAAAATATAGCGTCCCAAGACTGCTAGGTTTGACGGTGCATATTCTTGGGATGGTTTTTCTACTAATCCCGCTACCTCATAGACATTCGGTTCCATTTCTGTCCCCGATACAATGCCATAGGAGCTCACCTTGTGTGGCGCCACAAATTGTGTTCCCAATATAGTCACACCATCGTGGGCGTAGTGACAATCGATGAGTTGTTTTAAACATGGCGTATGTGGATTATACACTACGTCATCTCCCAAAAGTACCGCAAACGGTTCATCGCCGATAAAGGACTTCGCACAATAGATCGCATCCCCTAATCCACGAGCCGATTTCTGACGAATATAATGGACTTTAATATTCGCCAAATTTCGTACCATCTCTAAATGCTGTTGTTTCCCTTGTTGTTGCAACAATTGCTCTAACTCTACACTGGTGTCGAAGTGATCTTCAATGGCGCGCTTATTGCGGCCTGTAATAATCAATATATCTTCGATACCAGAGTCAATAGCCTCTTGTACAATATACTGTATGGTCGGTGTATCCACAATGGGTAACATCTCTTTCGGTTGTGCCTTGGTGGCTGGCAAAAAGCGTGTACCAAAGCCTGCGGCAGGAATGACTGCTTTTCTAACCTTTTTCATAGTATCCCCTTAGATTAAAAATCTTTTGCTACTAATGTATATTCCCATTTCTTTTGTTTCACTCGATATGTCAAAGTGCCTTCAAAAGAATGTAAATCTCTATGCCAAGTCAAATCCACGTACCGCAAGTCATGGGTTTGTAAATCACGTTGTAACTGAACGCTAAAGCGGTCTAGTTTTGTGGCTTGCACACTAAATCCATAGTACAGATTATGTTTCACATCTACTTGGTCAAATGGATACGGAGAATCTACTAGTTCAGATACATTGTTTTGGCGATAACCAGCCCATACTTTCACAGTAGGACTCACGGATGTAGCCACCCCTACGCCCCAATACGGCATAGTGCGCACCAGGGAGTTGTAACCATAATAATCTCGTTGGTAACCGCCATAGGCCGTAATTTGTGAATGAGTACCCACTGGGATCGGCGTATGTGAAAGTTCCCCATAGTATTTACTGTGCGTTCCTCGAATATCTCCTTCGTACCAACGACCGTAGCTAAGACCGCCTCGTACTGTGAAAGGGGTCTTTCCTACATGGTATGTCTTCGTATCAAGGGAAAGCTCAGGTTTCTTTTCTACCCATACTGTTTGGGCATTCAACATAGCAGAATCACGAGAATATTCTAAGCGCGCCGTGCCCCATGGCAAATCATGGATATACCCGAAGGACGGCTTAAATCCGATATTGGAGCCCCATGTATAGTCTAAAAATGCTTCTCCACGACTGCCAACCGGATAGGCAATACTTCCTTCTAAACTGATACCATCGGTAGAGTTATATTTAGGTCGTGGCAATAAGGAGAAAATACTGATTTGACCTCGTCGGTCGTGACGTAACGATACTTTATAAGACTTCATAGATAAAATCTTCGTATTTTTCACGTAAAATCTAGCATTGTGAATGATGGCTTTATCCTCTGGATACACATCAATGGAATCCCCTTCTACGCGATAGTCAGGGGCCCCTTTGAAAGCAATGGCATGTTTAGTAGTTAACCATCCTTTTTCGATATGCCCTGTTTTACCATCAAAATCTGCTACTTTTGCTTTCACCCAAAATGGATCGGCATAGCCAAATACATCTTCCGTATGGGCCGCGCCAGTGTTGGCATTATAGGTAATCCCAGAACCCTTCAGATCTTTCAGGGTTCCTTTCTCTTCTAGAAAATGATACCCCCCTACACTTCTATAGGTTTGTTCTTTTGTATTCCCTTCGATGCGAAGAGATCGCAATTGTTGGTTTCCCTTGGATACTTCTACGGATCCAGTGGCCCAAACAGCGCCGGTTGTATCATTGTAATACATCTTATCCGCATCAATACGAACTGGCAGTGGTGGCAATTGGGATGTATGGGACTGAACTGACACATTTGTTGTGGCCCCTTTTGTAGTCTCTAGGGTTTGTGCATGTCCAGTCGTACATGCTAGTACAGCCAAAGCAGTGCCCGCCATGATATAGTATTTCTTCATGCCCAGCTCCTACTCTTTTTCACGTTTTACAATGATCACTGGTTTTTCAATTAAAGCATCATTTGGTGCCACTTGTGCAGCTTGTTCTTTAGCTGTTTCCACTGCTTTGGGAGCAGCTGTTTCTGCTGGTTTCGGTGCCACTGCTGGAGCCGGTGGTGTAACAACAGGTTCTACTGGTCGTACAGCTGCTGCTGTATCTACACCATGAACTTCCACACCGGAAATTGTTACTGTGGATTCTGGTTGTACGTATACCAAAGTGCCTACTGGTAAATCAATGGATTTGCCTTTCACAAAGAAACCGCCTACCAAGCCTACAGGGCCCAATAGAACGGCTCCTGCTACAGAGGCGCCTGCTGCTTTATATTCTTCTTTTGTCTTACTTTTCGCTTCTTCCCCTTGAATGGCCGTGAACATAGTACCATCAATGCCTTGTAATTGGTCGAATACGATGTTTAATTTTGCATTCCGTCCAAAGGAGCGAGCTTTTGTGATTTCTGTAATATGACCAGTGCCTACAGTTCCTTTAGGAATCAATAAAGTTTCCCCGTCCATCACATCTTCTGCTACTTTTACATGTACTACATCATCTTTTAGATTTTTTTGCGATGAAATCGGTTCTGT
>CAUUJQ010000031.1:0-9390 GCA_963545445.1 uncultured Veillonella sp.
ACTACATAGCATTCGCGAAGGTGAGAAGAAGTAGCTGTCACTTCTGGTGTTTCACCATTGCGGATAGCAGAGATAATTTCTTGTTTAGGTACAGTGTATTGGCGAGCATCAGCTACACCTTCGATACGACGGATCGCATCGGAATGACCTTGAGATACACCACGGCCCCAGAATGTGTAGGAATCGCCTTGTGGTAAGATGCTTTCAGCGTACACACGTTGTAAGGAGAACATGCCAGGGTCCCAACCGCAAGAAATTAAAGCAGCCGTACCAGCTTCTTGTGCCACTTTACGAACGTTTTCGAAGTGCTCAGGAATGCGAGCATGTGTATCGAAACTGTCGATGACATTGAAATGCGCTGCCAAAGCAGGCGTTTGATCAATTAGGTCTGTGGCGCTACCGCCGCATAATACCATGATGTCGATTTTGCCTTTGAAAGATTCTACCTCTTCCATTGTGTAGCTAGGTACACCGCTCACTGTTTGTAAACCAGAACGGCGAGAGAATACACCCACTAATTCCATATCTGGTTGTAATGCTACGGCCGCTTCTACACCGCGACCAAGGTTGCCGTATCCAACGATACCAATACGAATGTTGCTCATTGTTACTTCCTTTCGTGAAAGTTGATACTTTCATTAATATTAATACTATACGAACTGTAACGGGAGATTACAGCATATGATGAAATACACTAGGGACGTTGTGTCCACTATTTTTCGCATGTACCATTATAGCGAAAAATTCCCATAGAGGAAAGAGGAATATTAAAATTGTAGTGTTTTAATGCGTTCTACCGCACGGATGGTGTTCTCACGGCTGCCAAATGCAGTGAGACGTAGGTAGCCTTCCCCTTCCGGACCGAAGCCAGATCCAGGAGTGCTGACGATGTGTACTTTTTCGAGTAATGTATCGAATAAGTCCCAACTGCTCATGCCTTTCGGTGCTTGTAACCAGATGTAAGGGGCATCGACGCCACCAAATACAGTGAGGCCAATGGCTTCTAATCCTTCGCGAATGATGCGGGCGTTTTCTAAATAGTATGCCACATCTTCTTTGATTTGGGCACGACCTTCAGGGGTATATACAGCAGCAGCTCCGCGTTGAATGATATAAGGAACACCGTTGAATTTTGTGGTTTGACGACGATTCCACATAGGATTTAGAGGAACGCGTTTCCCTTCTGCATTCTTGGCAGTTACTTCATGAGGAACCACTGTATAGGCACAACGTGTACCAGTGAAACCAGCTGTTTTAGAGAAAGAACGGAATTCGATAGCTACTTCACGAGCGCCTTCGATTTCATAAATAGAACGCACCGTATCCGTAGAGGTGATGAAAGCTTCGTAAGCGGAGTCAAACATCAAAATCGCTTCATTGTCTTTACACCATTGTACCCATTCTGCTAAGCGAGCACGACTTAATACGGTGCCTGTCGGGTTATTAGGGCAACAAAGATAGACGATATCTACTCGTTCCTTTGGAAAGTCGGGGGAGAAGTTGTTCTCAGCATTCGTTGGTAAATAGACCACTCTTTCATAGATGCCGTCTACAGCTTTACCAGTACGTCCGCCCATCACGTTGGAGTCAAGGTATACCGGGTACACAGGGTCAGTAATAGCGATGATATTATCTGCAGAGAAAATCTCCTGGATGTTACCCACATCGGATTTAGCGCCATCGGATACGAAGATTTCATCAGGTTGAATCGTAATTCCTAGGGGTGCATAATCTCCGTCGGCAATGGCATTGCGCAAGAAATCATACCCTTGTTCTGGACCGTAGCCACGGAATGTATCGGCAGATCCCATTTCGTCTACCGCTGCATGCATAGCTTCAATGACAGCTGGTACAAGAGGTCGAGTCACATCGCCGATACCAAGACGAATAATGTCTGCTTCAGGGTGACTTTCTTTGAAAGCTTCTACTTTACGAGCAATATTAGCGAATAAATAAGAACCTTGTAGGTTTTCGTAGTTTGAATTGATAGTGGCCATAGTAGCTCCTTATCTTGCAAAAACAAAAGTTATCTTAAAATGCATTTCTATATTCTATAGTATTTTAGTGTATATGTCAAAAATAAAAGTGCTTTAATGTATACATCAATAATAAAATTAAACTATAGAATGGCATGTAGTGAAAATATCGTGTGGTATATTAATAGATACAAAGCGGGAGGTTACAAGATTACGAAACAGAGCCGTCACAACTAGGCAAAAAAAGACTGTTACAAACACGTAGCAAAGTACAGTTTGTAACAGTCTCCTGAGGGTATGATATAGTTAATATGACCGGGTTATTCTGCTACTAGTTTGCGTTGCACTCTCCGCAATCGATACATATAGCATAGAGCCGCAGTCGAAGTGCTAGTTAATAAGCCAATCCAAACGGAATAAGGACCGAAATCTGTGAATAGATAACATAGATACGCAACGGGAACGGTTACCCCCCAATAAGTACCTATAGTAATAATAGACACACTAGTTACATCACGATAGGCTCGGAGAACCCCTTGTAAAGGTGTGCCTACAGCATCGATGATGGTGAAAAATACGGCGTAAGAAATGAAACTTTCAATAAGTGGAATCATATGATCTTCCTTGGTATATAGGCTGGCTAAGAAGTCGATATGAGTGAAAGAATAGGTTCCAATGCAAAGTGCTATGAAAGCTGCTACGCCACGAGTAATCCATGTGTAGGTAATGGCATTTTGATATCGTTTAGCCCCCAATTCATAGGCGATAACGATGGTAGCTGCCATACTTAAACTAAGTGGAAAGGAAAACGTTAGACCAAGGAAACTAGAGGCAGCTTGATGAGCAGCTATAATTTCTGTACCAAATTTTGTCATAGCAATACCGGCAGCACTGAAAATGCTAATTTCAGCGAAGATAGATAAACCGATAGGGATACCTAAGGCTAATTGGTCTCGAATTAATATCCAGCTAGGTCCAGTGAAAGAGGACCAAAACCGATAGTGCTTAAAGTTCTTATGAAATGTAATTAACCCAAGGAAACACAGCATCATGTACCAATAGGCGATGGCCGTTGAAATACCGGCACCAAAGCCCCCAAGAGCGGGGATGGGGCCATAACCTTGTATGAATAGTACATTGAAAATAGACTGAAATAACACACTACTGCCAATGATGTATAAAGAGTAGCGAGTATTTCCGTGAGCATCGACGATATATCGGAATCCAGACATAATCATCATAGCTGGAAAGGCGACGCACATGGCGTTCATATATTGGATGCAAACAGATTTTGCCGCCGGTTCTAATCCTAATAAATCCAACAAAGGAGATAAACCAAGTAGGGTGGCAAGTATAAGAACTGATGCAAATGCAAGCCCTAAATAGATATTTTGCCACATGGTAGCAGCTACCGATTCAGTTTTTTTAGCCCCTAAGGCATGAGAAATAATAGGGGTCACACCAAGGAGAATCACTGACAGACCAAAAAAGGCGGCGACCCATAAGTTGTACCCCACACCAATAGCTGCTAAATCTATAGTACTGTATTGCCCCGTTAATGTGACCGCTATAAAACTACCAACGATGATAGAAAATTGTGTAGCAATGACGGGGGCAGCTACAAGTAGGAAATGTTTAATCATAGAAACTAAAGACATACTACCTCCCAAAACTAACTTACCTATATAATATAATAGACAGTAATATATTATTATATAACTATATATATTATTTGTCTATATAAGTGAGGGGGGTATTGTCTCTTAAAAAGACATGGTGTATAATGGTAACAATTCAGTTATATCAATAGATATAACGAGGTGTGTTGTGGGAAAAAACAGAGAGGTATATAATTTTTGCATACATCTATGTGATTACCGCAATGAGTTTGGTGGAAACACCGGAAAGGAATTCTATGTTAGGAGCAATCATTGGAGATATGGCGGGCTCAATCTATGAGTTCAAGAATATCAAGAGCAGAGACTTCGAGTTTTTGTCAGACCCTTGTGAGCCTACAGATGATTCGATTTTAACATGTGCCATTGCAAGGGCCTTAATTGATGTAAAAGGAAGGGGGACACATTTACAACGCGCTACGGTGTATCGTATGAAAGAGTATTTTCTTTGCAATCCTTTGCCGTTAGGCGGTTTTGGAGGTAAGTTCTTTCATTGGGCTATTTATAATTTAGAAGAGCCTTATGGCAGTTGGGGTAATGGAGCTGCTATGCGTATTAGTCCGGTAGCCTATGTAGCCAATAGTGAAATGGAAGTTAAATTGTTGAGCCGAATTGTAACAGGTACCACTCACAATGATCCGGAAGGATTAAAAGGTGGAGAGGTGACAGCGTTAGCTGTGTTCAAAGCACTTCATGGAGCCACGAAAGAAGAAATTCAAGAGATGGTGCGATCCTATTATCCTGGCGAGTACAGCGTGGAAGAACTGCACAAGACGTATAAGTTTGAGCCTAGCTGTCAAAAAACAGTGCCAGAAGGAATGCAATGTTTCTTTGAAAGCGAAGATTATGAATCGGCCATCCGCAATGTGATGTACATTGGGGGAGACTGCGATACATTAGGTGCGATTGTTGGTGCTGTAGCAGGAGCCTATTATGGTATCCCAGAATGGATCCGAGAAAAAGCCTTATCTCGTATGCCGGACTATATGGTAGAAGACTATGAAGACTTCAAAGCGATGTATATGGACAAAGAAAAAACCCTCTAAAGCTAGCGCTGGACACGCATATTGCCTTTGAGGGTATGATACAAGGGGCCGGAATCCCCTATGCAATTGTATTGTACCATGTCAAGGGCAATGACGATAGTAGGGAAAATAGAATATGATAAAAATATGGAGACCATCCTTGTGAGAGTGGTCTCCATATGTGGTATTGATATACAAAAAGAACCTGCCCGCCGGCAGGTTCTTTTTAGGATGATGATGTACGCCCATACAAAATCATGACAACTATATCAACACTTTGAGTGCTAATACCATAAGGTAATTGTACTTGACCAGATAAGGCGAACATCAATATGTGATGTAGTCCATTTACGCATATTGGTGTAATAAAAAATCCTTTTTCTTGTGTTTTGGAGTATCAGAAAAAGGCCTTTGATTCTCCTCCCTATCTCTCGTAGGTCAAGTGGTGAATGATGAATAGGCAGTTCTCCTGACTCAGCTTCAACGCGCCTCCAGCCTTCCCAGTTTCCCAGTGACATAATTTGGATTTGCTCTGCTTTACAGTGGCGGGACCGTGCCAGACTTTAACTGGCTTCTCTATTATGCTTTCGCACCTATTCCCGAATATTTGACTTTATGTGTGTATTGTACCCTTTTGTTTTTTTGCTGTCAAGAACAAGATGAATAGGTATGACTATTTTGTAATTAAAGATGGATATATATGACTTTTATTACTAAATGTCATAATTAAACTTCTTTTTCATGGTGAAAGTTATAGCAGAGGGGATAGATTCGACTGTCCTTTTCTTGCTAAATGGATAGCATTAATTTATAATGAATGAAGATAATACAATATATTGTGAAATATAAAGGATGAAAGAATGAAGTATACAAGTACGCGCAGTCATGAAACGGTGAGCGAAACCTTTGCGTTGCTCAATGGATTGGCAAGTGATGGCGGTTTATATGTGCCGGCTACGTTTCCGGAACAATGTTTGTCCTACCGCGATGTGGCGGACAAAAGTTATGAAGAAATTGCACTGGTGGTGTTGAGTAAGTTATTTACAACTTTCACAGAAGCAGAATTAGAAACCATGATTCGCAGTGCTTACAATACGGTGAACTTTGATACACCGGACATGGCGCCTATGCATTCCTTGTTAGAACGAGTGTCTGTATTGGAATTGTTCCATGGTCGTACCCAAGCCTTCAAAGATATGGCATTGTCCTTATTTCCATATTTGCTAGTAGCAGCAAAACAAGCGGAGAAAGAAACAAAAGAAGTGTTGATCTTGACAGCTACCTCTGGAGATACAGGAAAAGCAGCCTTAGAAGGTTTCAAAGATGTACCGGGAACGCATATTCAAGTGTTCTTCCCCACAGATGGCGTTAGCCCTATGCAACAAGAGCAAATGCAAAAGCAAGAAGGGGCGAATGTCAATGTGACAGCTATCGAAGGGAACTTTGATGATGCACAACAATTCTTGAAACGGTTGTTTGTGGATGCTGATGTGGCGAAGGAAGTGGCGGCGAAGGGTGTGAAATTCTCTTCCGCAAACTCTATTAATATTGGTCGTTTAGCACCACAAGTGGTGTACTATGTGGCAGCCTATGCAGAACTAGTGAATATAGGGGCTATCCACGAAGACGAAGTGTTTAATGTGGTGGTGCCAACAGGTAACTTCGGCAATATTTTGGCGGCGTACTATGCAAAACGCATGGGGATTCCGGTGGGTAAATTGATTTGTGCATCGAACCAAAACAATGTGCTCGCAGATTTCTTCCACACTGGTACGTACGACATGAATCGCCCATTCTATACGACCATTTCCCCATCTATGGATATTTTGGGAAGTTCTAACTTTGAACGGTTCATCTATTATGTGAGCGGTGAAAATGCAGAATTAACAGCAGAGCGTATGAAAGAGCTAAAAGCAGAAGGAAAATTCTCTGTCACTCCAGAAGAATTACAAGTGGTGCAAAAAGAATTTGCCGGCGCCTATGTAGACGATGACATGACAAAAGCTGTCATCGAGCAAGTGTACAATTCCTATGGTTATGTAATGGATCCGCACACAGCAGTGGCGATGGGTGCTTACATGAAAGAATTGGAAACTCATCCAGAAGATGGACATCGTCACACGGTGATTGCCTCCACGGCACATCCTTTCAAATTCCCAACACCAATTTGTGAAGCCTTAGATATCAAAGTAGGATCTACTCCATACGAAAGCTTAGATAATATTTTTGCTGTCACAGGCGTAGGTTGTCCGAAACAATTGGCGGAATTACAACATAAACCATTGCGTTTTACGAAGGTGATTCCAAAAGAATCTATGAAAGAAGAAATTCTATCCTTTGTGGATACTTTCAAACAGTAGGTGACCTATGGTACAAGCATTTTTCTTTTCCCTCATGTCATCTTTTGCGTTTAGTGTCATGAATTTATTCGTGAAACTCTTAGGCGATGGTATGCCGGCGGCGGAGGTGACATTTTTCAGAGGGCTCATAGGAACGATTGCCGTACTCATAGTGATGCGACAAAAAAAGATTTCCTTTTCTACGGAACATCGAGGGTTATTGACCTTGCGAGGTATCTTTGGAGGACTAGGGAATTTGAGCAATTTTATTGCCTTAGTGTATATGTCCATGGCAGATGCATCTATTTTATTCCAACTGTCGGGCATATTCGTGTTGATTTTCAGCAACATTGTATTGAAAGAAAAATTACCCAATGGATCGGCTAAGTGGCTAGGGTTAATCTTCTTGGCTGTTGTGTATATGATTCAGCCTTGGAACTTATCGGGATTGCATTGGTATTCTTTCATTGCCATTGCAGGGGCAGCCCTATCGGCAGCAGCCTATACAACGATTCGCACCATTAGCTTAAAAGGTAGACATAGTTCTTATGAAATTATGTTTTATTTCTTAGTAACAACCATGCTAGTAGGTGGAATCGTGATGATACCAGATTTTGTGTGGCCTAACGCAACGCAGGCGCTCTATTTAGGGGTGATTGGCGCCATTTCTGTAGTGGCACAGTTCTTCTTGACTGGTGCATTTGTGGCAACGAATGCGGTGGTGGCACAATTTATGCAATATGTGGGGGTATTCTTTAACTCCTTCTGGGGATTTGTCGTCTTCGGAGAAAACCTAGCTTTGGCAACCGTCATTGCAGGCATTATTATGTTTAGTTCATCAGTGATGTTGGCTCGTTTGAAAGAAGAACAAGCTCACACACGGTAGTCAATCAAGAAAGAGGTATGACGATGAGTGAAAAATTATATCAATTTGGTCTAGTCGGTTTGGCTGTTATGGGACAAAACTTGGCCCGCAATATTGCCCGTCATGGATTCAGCATTGCTGTGTACAACCGTACACCACAAAAAACAGATGATTTTGTAGCCAACTATAGCCACGAAGGAACAATCGGCGGAGCTCATACACCAAAAGAATTTGTAGCGATGTTAGAAAAACCTCGTAAAATCATGTTCTTGGTAAAAGCAGGTCAACCTGTAGACGACATGATCGAAGCTTTCTTGCCATATTTAGACCAAGGCGATACCTTAATTGATGGCGGTAACTCCCATTACCCAGATACCATCCGTCGTACAAAATACTTAGAATCCAAAGGATTCCGTTTCTTAGGCGTAGGTGTATCCGGCGGTGAAGAAGGGGCCTTGAATGGTCCAAGCTTGATGCCAGGCGGTAACGAAGCGTCTTACAACGAATTGGCGCCTATCTTTACATCTATTGCGGCACAAGTAGCAGATGGCCCTTGCTGCACATATGTAGGTGATAACGGTGCTGGACATTATGTAAAAATGGTGCATAACGGTATCGAATACGGTGATATGCAATTGATTTCCGAAGCTTACTTTATGATGAAAGAATTACTTCGCATGAACGATGATGAAATCGGCGATGTGTTTGCGAAATGGAACACAGGATTATTAGATTCTTACCTTATCGAAATCACTGCTAAAATTATGAAAGTAAAAGATACTGATGGAACTCCATTGGTAGAAAAAATCTTGGACAAAGCTGGTCAAAAAGGTACTGGTAAGTGGACTAGCCAAGAAGGCTTAGACCTTGGTGTGCCAATCCCAACTATCGCGGAAGCCGTATTTGCTCGTGCTATGTCTGCCTATAAATCTGAACGTGTATTGGCAGAACCAGTGTTAGCTGGCCCTGCAGAAGTCTTTGAAGGCGATAAAGAAGCCTTAGTAGATGCGATCCATTCTGCGTTATATGCGTCCAAAATTTGTTCCTATGCGCAAGGTTTTGCATTGATTAAAGCAGCAGCAAAAGAATATAACTGGAATATCAACTTCGGTGATATGGCGCTATTATGGCGTGGCGGTTGCATTATCCGAGCAGCTTTCTTAGAAGATATTAAAAAAGCGTTCACAAATAACCCAGATTTGAATAACTTGATGTTGGATCCATTCTTTGCAGAAGCATTGCAAGCACACCAAGCAAAATGGCGTGAAGCAATCATTGCTGCAAAACGTTACGGTATCCCAACACCTGCATTTAGTGCATCCTTAGATTACTTCGATTCCTATCGTCGTGGCGTATTGCCAGCGAACCTAATCCAAGGACAACGTGACTTCTTCGGTGCTCATACGTATGAACGTACAGACAAAGAAGGTACATTCCATACAGAGTGGGCGGAAGCGTAAATACTATATAGCATCTTTTCCTAAAAATGCTAATTTATAGCAAACATCC
>CAUUJQ010000032.1:0-9030 GCA_963545445.1 uncultured Veillonella sp.
TTGCATACATCTATTATGGAAGGTGGATTTCCTTTTAGTATAAAACAACCAAGATATAATGCTGAAACTGAATCTGCTATACAAGAAGTGCGTGATATTATATCTGGTCAGATTCAAGCAAAAACATATCACTCTACTACAGAATTATTTGAAGAGCTAGATATGGAGGTTTAACTATCATGTTGAAGCTTCAAATATCAACTAAGTTTCGTAAGGACTATAAAAGGATAAAAAAGAGAGGATATAATCTTTCTTTAGTAAAAGGAGTATTTTGTTATGAATGAAGGGGTACAGAAACGATTTAGAAGTAAGTATGATATTTTGATATGGGTTGGGATTTTATCTTTAATTTTAATGGGGCTTGTTGAGTATGGATTTACCCAGTTAGGTAGAAAGCTTGGGTTTTGGAAGATTCATTTAGGGATGATTCCGTATGCAGCTTGGCTTGTGATGACCTATATTGCGACTCGGCCGAAGTGGTTTGTGGAGAATTATAATTTAGGTGAAATGTATAAGGTTCATCGTATTTTAGGGATTGTTGGTACGGTGTTAACGAGTCTACATGTGTATGTATACTTTGGAATTGGGCACAAAGCAATGATGGCTTGGTGGACTGGTTATATTTCTTTTGGGGCTATGTTGATCGCCTTCTTGACGAGTATGTATTATCTAACGCCTTGGTTTAAGCGCAATGGTAAAAGTTTATCACGCAAGGCTGTGATTTGGTTACATCGATTAAATTTACTAGCGATTATTACTGGTAATTTACATGTTCATGGGTTTAAAAATCTTGGGCATATGACACCGTTTATCCAAGTCTTTGATGTACTTACGTATGGGCTTGAGATCTATTATATCTATTGGATGATTAAGAAAAGAAACTAAGGTCGTCACTTGTTCCGCTATGTAGCCTGTGGCGTTCGTAACTGAATATGCAAAGGGAAGAGCACGACATATTCCTCCACAAATTGATACAGTGGTTAGGTTTGCTCCGGAACATGTCGTGCTCTTCTTGCGCTTGTGTAATTTAGGTAGAAAGGGGCGCCACAAGGCTACTACTCGTAATGGCGTTCCTCATGGAAAGGGCACTTGTGGCGGTATCAGTTGCAAACTTGCGCTTTGCTTAGTTTGCTGCTAGAAATGACTCGTAATGGCATTCTTCGGGGAGTTTTCTCCTATCTATCATTGATGTTACCCTAGTTGCATGATATAATTTATATAAGGCCACAAGGCCTTTTCTTTTTATGTGAAATGGTATTACTCGATGTCAGGAATGTTTTTTACGAGTATCATAATGATATATTACTGATACTACGTATATATGGTATTCCTATAAAGGATATGTACTAGATATATCTTAAAACGACGGCATTGATGTAGACAGGAGATACTATGTTTTTAGATGACACGATTGCAGCGATTGCGACGGCTCCGGGGATTGGCGGTATTGGTATTATTCGTGTTAGTGGTCCTGAGGCTTGTGATGTTGTGAATCGTATCTTTCACAGTAAACAATCTATTCCACTGGGTGAGCGCCAGACACGGACGATCCATTATGGTCATATTGTTCATCCTAAGACGGGCAAAACCTTGGATGAGGTCATTGTGGTGTTGATGAAAGCTCCTCATTCCTATACGGCTGAGGATGTGGTAGAGATTCAATGTCACGGCGGGTTTGTGTCGGTCCGTGAAATACTGAAAGTCCTACTTTCAGAGGGTGTACGTCAGGCGGAAGAAGGGGAGTTCACGAAGCGAGCGTTCTTGAATGGTCGTATTGATTTAACCCAAGCGGAAGCCATCATCGACATTATTGATGCGAAGACGGAGCAATCTTTGGAAGTGGCAGTGAACCAATTGGATGGTACGTTGTCAAAGTATATTCGCGCTTTACGAGATGAGTTAATTGCTATGATTGCCCATTTAGAGGTAACTATCGATTACCCAGAGGAAGATATTGAAGAGGTGTCCGCCCAAGAGGTACGGACGGGGTTAGAGCCCATTCTTGAGAAGATGGATACCTTATTGGCGACGGCACAGCGTGGCAAATTATTGCGCGATGGTGTGATGGTTTCTATCATCGGTCGTCCTAATGCGGGGAAATCTAGCTTGATGAACGCTTTACTTCGTGAGGATCGTGCTATTGTGACGAATATTCCAGGCACCACACGTGACAGTATTGAAGAATTTTTGACGATCCAAGGGATTCCCGTGCGCTTAATTGATACCGCAGGGATTCGTGAGACAGAAGATATTGTGGAAAGTATGGGCGTTACAAAAGCTCGTCAATATTTAGATAAAGCTGATGTAGTAGTTCTTGTTATCGATGGGTCTAAACCATTGGAACCGGAAGAACGAGAATTGCTACAGTTAATTACGAATCGTCCAAGTATGATCTTCTTGAATAAAGCAGACCAAGGTCATTGCATTACGAAGGAAGAGATTGCGGCACTGGGGACTTTCACAAAAATTGTCAGCATCAGTGCTGCCCAAGGTGAGGGGATGGAAGAGATGGCGCAGGTCATTACATCTTTGGTGCAAGGCGGGTCTGTGCAGGCCAGTCATGAGGCGATGCTCAGTAATGTGCGCCACATTACCTTGATGGAACAGGCGAAAGCTAGCTTGGACCAATCCATTCTTGCCATAGATAGCGGTATGCCTATCGATTTAATCGTCACAGACATTCGTGCTGCTTGGGAACTGTTAGGTGACATTACTGGTGAAAGTTTACGTGAATCCATGGTGGATGAATTATTTAAACGATTCTGTTTAGGAAAATAGGAGAATACATGTATTTAGTAGATACGTATGATGTGATCGTCATTGGCGGTGGTCATGCAGGTTGTGAAGCGGCCTTAGCCACAGCTCGCATGGGTCACCGTACCTTGATGGCCACATTGAATTTAGATAATATTGCCCTTATGCCGTGTAACCCAGCCATTGGGGGGCCTGGTAAAAGCCATCTAGTGTGCGAATTAGATGCCTTGGGCGGTGAAATGGGCATCAACGCAGATGCGACGGCTATCCAAATGCGCATGCTCAACACAGGGAAAGGTCCAGCAGTACATTCTTTGCGGGCTCAATCCGATAAGGTTGCTTACCAACGCCGTATGAAAGAAGTCTTAGAAAATACGGAGAATCTCAATGTAAAGCAAATCATGGTCAATGAATTGCTTATTGAAGATGGTGTGGTACAAGGAATTGTGTCAGAACTTGGGGAAGTATACCAAGCTAAGGCCATCATCTTATGTACGGGTACGTACTTAAAAGGTAAGATTATTACTGGTGAGTTAGCTTATACAGGGGGTCCTAATGGACAGCGAACAGCGGAGCTGTTATCTCAATCATTATTGAATCACGGCATCAAGTTGATGCGATTCAAAACGGGTACACCAGCTCGTGTCGATAAACGAACATTGCATACAGAGAATATGGAAATGCAACCTGGTGATTCTCACCATAGAGCATTCTCCTTTATGTCTGATTGGATCGACCGTAATGAGCAAGTATGTTGGTTGACTTTCACAAACCAAAGTACACATGATATCATTCGTGGTAATTTACATCGTGCCCCAATGTACACAGGTGTCATCGAAGGGACGGGCCCAAGATATTGTCCATCTATCGAAGATAAAGTGGTTCGTTTTGAAGATAAACAGCGCCATCAATTATTCGTGGAACCAGAAGGCAATCATACCAACGAAATGTACGTACAAGGCATGAGTACAAGTTTACCGATTGATGTACAATATGCGTTCTTGCGTACTATCCCTGGGTTGGAAGATGTGGAAATTATGCGCCCAGCCTATGCCATTGAGTACGATTGCTTAGACCCATTGCAATTAACACCAGCCTTACAAGTGAAACATATCCAAGGCATGTACTCCGCAGGTCAAGCGAATGGTACATCTGGCTATGAAGAAGCGGCTGCACAAGGCTTAATGGCAGGTATCAATGCGGCCTTATGGTTAGAAGGAAAAGAGCCATTTATCCTATCTCGTTCCGAAGGTTACATCGGCGTTTTAATTGACGACTTGGTGACAAAAGGAACGAAAGAGCCGTACCGCATGATGACTAGCCGCAGTGAATATCGCTTATTACTTCGCCAAGACAATGCAGATATGCGTTTAACAGAAAAAGGTTATGAAATTGGACTTGTTAAGGAAGAGCGATATGTTGCTTTCAAAGAAAAACAAGGTAAAATTGAAGAGGCCATCCGTCGATTAGAAGAAACGCCTGTGAATCCTAGCGAAGAAACGCAACAAATCTTAGATCGCATTGGTACACCTCGCATCAAAACGGGCATCAAGGCTTACGATTTAGTAAAACGCAACGAATTATCCTATGCTGTCGTAGCAGAGGCCTTTGGTTTACCTCGCTACGAAGCGTCAGTGGAAGAAGAAATCGATATTACTATTACCTACGATGGATATATTAAAAAACAGCTTGAACAAGTGGAAAAGGTGCGCAAGTTAGAGGCTAAAATTATTCCTCAAGATTGGGATTATTCATCCATGAAGGGCATTTCGTTGGAGGCTATCCAAAAATTAAATGCTGTTCGCCCACATTCCATTGGTCAAGCGAGCCGTATTTCTGGTGTATCTCCTGCGGATATATCCGTGCTGTTAGTGCAAATTGAGCAGTACTACCGTGAAAGAGGTTAATATGACATTTTCAGACTATGTGAAAGCCCACACCACCACCTATGGGTTGGACCTCACAGATACACAAGTTGACCAACTGCAACGGTTTTACGAACAAGTAGTGACCACCAATGAGCATATGAATTTGACGGGTATTACGGAGCCAGAAGAATTTGCTTTAAAACACGTAGTAGATTCTCTATCTTGCTATGACCCTAAGTATTTTACTAAGGGTGCTTCTGTCATCGATTTAGGGACAGGGGCAGGGTTTCCAGGGGTTCCACTAGGCATCTACGATTCATCCTTGGAGATTACCTTATTTGATTCTTTGCAAAAGCGATTGCGCTTTTTAGATGGGGTCATAGATGATTTAGCACTCGAAGGATTACACACTTTACATGGCCGTGCAGAAGATTTGGCACACCAAGAGTATCGGGAATCCTTCGACCTTCTCACTAGCCGCGCGGTAGCCCGTTTATCCATCCTATTAGAATGGGGATTGCCCTATGTGAAAGTAGGAGGCTACATGGTGGCATTAAAAGGCTCCATCGTCCAAGAAGAATTGGAAGAAAGCAAACGTGCCTTATCTATCTTGGGCGGAGAAATTGTAGAGGTCAAAGAAGTGACATTGCCTACGTTGGAAGATAAACGAGCCATCGTGTATATCAAAAAGGTAAAACCGACAGGCAAGAAATATCCTCGTAAACCAAAAGAGATTAAAACAAAATCTTTATAGCTTTGTACTATAACTTATAATAAAATATAGAAAAATGCTTATAAGTATGAACTATGGTATACTTAGTAAGTACTCTTTTACATGTGCGGTCACTCTGTGTTCGCACATGTTTTATATTTGCAATACAAGATTGAGGTGAGACGATGGCAATCTATAACGGACGATTACCAAAACTCAATGAAGATGAAATAAAACGATACTCCGGACTGAAACATGCGGAGGGATTTCCAGAACAGTATGTGAAAGAAGCTGCCTTAGAAGTGCAACTAGTGGCAGAACCTCGTGGAGTGTACCAATGTTATGATTACGATGCAGACACACATACAATTCTTAGTGACCCACCGATGGTACTAGATGCAACGGGCATCATTCGCCATTTAGGGAATGCTAAAAAAGTATATGTTCTCGCAGTTACAGTAGGAGAAGCGGTAGAAGAACGTAGCTCTGCTTTATTTAAAGAAGGTAAGTCAACACTAGGCCTTCTCGTAGATGCAGCAGCCACAACGGCAGTAGAACAAGTGGCAGATCAAGTGAATGAACTCATCGACAGAGAGGCGAAAAAACAAGGTTTTAAAACAACGTGGCGCTTTAGCCCAGGCTATGGCAATTGGCCTGTCACAGTACAGCAAGAATTTGCTAAGATTATTAAAACAGAAGAAATTGGGTTGACAGTGACGGATACAAGCATGCTATTTCCACGTAAATCGGTAACAGCTATTGTAGGCTGTCAAACCGCTGATGAAGAAGGACCAAAAACACAACGAGGCTGCACCTCTTGTAGCCAAGTGGGATGTGCATCCCGTAAGTTGCCAGAGAAGGGGACGACGTCGTGCATTTAAACAAATGTACCGTTTGTGATGGATAGTACTGAAAAAGGTATCCTATGTGGGATATCCTTATGATAGTTATACTTTTTTAAAATAAAAAATTGATGTATAGATAAGTAGCGTGATGTACTGATACTGGGGAAGAGTATAGTCATCGTTATACGAAGTATATTGCCTTGGGTGAGCAATGTGCCTGATACATAAGTGAGGGACATATGGTATATATTATAGATGGCGGCATGGGCACCATGCTGCAAGCGGCAGGTCTCGGCGACGGGGCGTGTCCAGAATTATTTAACATAGAACATCCGGACGTGGTGGAACACGTCCACGCAGAATATTTACGTCACGGCAGTGATATTATTACGACGAATACCTTTGGTGGGACAGCTTTAAAACTGGATGAATACCAATTGGGTCATCGCATGGAAGAAATTAACCGTGCTGCTGTGAAAGTAGCACAAGCAGCTCGAGATAAAATCAATCCGAATGCAAAAATTGCCGGCGATATGGGTCCTAGCGGCCGCTTCATGGCACCACTAGGGGTAGCACAATTTGATGAGATTTATGAGACTTTCAAAGACCAAGCGAGAGTCCTTATCGATGCAGGTGTAGATTACCTCATCATTGAAACCATCATCGACATCCAAGAAATGCGTGCAGCTTTATTAGGAGCCAAAGATGCTCGTGAAGAGTTAGGTAAAACAAAAGACGATGTAAAAATCATCTGTCAGTTCTCTTTCAGTGAAGACGGACGTACCATCACGGGTACTCCACCAGAAGCGGCGGCGATTTTGATGGATGCTATGGAAGCAGATATCGTAGGTATTAACTGTTCCCTAGGGCCTAAACAATTATTGCCACTCGTAGAACGCATGGCGGCGGTAACGAATTTACCAATCAGCATTCAACCGAATGCGGGTATGCCACAATTAGTAGGGAAAGAAACGATTTTCCCGTTGGGACCGGAAGAAATGGGCGAATATGCGCCACGGTTCCTTGATGCAGGGGCGACCTATTTAGGGGCTTGTTGTGGTAGCACACCAAAACATATTGAGGCTATCGCCAAAGCAGCGCGAGCACATACACCAGCAGAACGACCATATGTGGAACCGTTTACCGCTTTTACAAGCCGTACTAGCGTCGTGAAAGTGGGGTTACAAGAAAAACCAATCATCATTGGAGAACGGATTAACCCAACAGGCCGTAAGGTACTGGCGGAAGAAATCCGCAAGGGTAGTTTCTTGATGGTGAAAAAAGATGCCCTAGCCCAAGTAGAAGCAGGGGCAGACGTGCTAGATGTGAACATGGGTGTCACAGGGGTTGATCCGGGAGAAACGATGAAACGAGCTATCGAAGAATTAACGATGCTTGTGGAGGTTCCTTTATCCATCGATACCTTAGATCCAGTGGCGATGGAAGCTGGTTTGAAAGCCTATCCAGGGCGTCCATTGTTGAACTCTGTGAACGCAGAGCCAGAACAATTGGAAGCTGTCTTACCATTGGCAAAACGATATGGCGCAGCATTGCTGTGTTTGCCACTAGGTAAAAAAGAATTGCCAGAAACTGCAGAAGAGCGTGTGGCTTTAGCAAAGGAAATCGTCTTAGAAGCCTATAACTATGGACTACGACCAAATGACTTATTATTAGATCCATTGGTATTGACATTAGCAAGTAGCCAACATGCAGCGAGAGAAACGTTAAAGACGTTAAAACTTTATGCCGAAACATTTGGCTTCCCAACAGTGATGGGCTTGTCCAATATATCCTTTGGCTTGCCTCAACGAGCGTACTTGAACGCACAGTTCTTGACGATGGCATTAAGCAATGGCTTGACATGCCCTATCATGAATCCAATGAATGAAATTGTACGAAAAGCTTTCATCACAGGACGAACCTTCATGGGATTCGATCCAGCAGCGGCGGACTTTATTGCAGAATATGGTGATGACGATGAAAATGCAGTGGTAACGAAAAAGGTGAAAGCTACAGCAGAAGCCTTCCACAGCGATGACCCTATTGAGTGCATTAAGCATGCCGTAGAACAAGGGGAAAAAGAAGCGGTTGTGCCGTTGGTCAAAGAAGCCTTGGCACAAGGTTTAGATCCATTGGAAGTAACTCGTCGAGGATTATCCGATGCCATGGCAGTAGTGGGTGAAAGGTTCGGTTCTGGTAAAGCATTCTTGCCACAAGTCATGCTAGCGGCAGAAACGATGCAAGCGGCTTTCACAACGATTAAAGAAGTGTTGCCAGAAGGAACAACAGAGAAGAAGGCGACCATTATCTTAGCTACCGTAAAAGGTGATATCCATGACTTAGGTAAGAATATCGTATCTGCCTTGTTAGAAAACAATGGATACCAAATCGTGGACTTAGGAAAAGACGTGTCTCCAGAAGAAATCGTAGCAGCGGCGAAAGAGCATAACGCGCCGATTATTGGTATTGCGTCCTTGATGACGACAACTATGCCGATGATCAATGAAACCATCGCAGCTGTTCGTGAAGCAGGTGTTAATGCTAAAGTATTAGTAGGTGGCGCTGTATTATCCCAAGCCTACGCAGATGAAGCAGGAGCTGACTCCTATGCGAAAGATGGTATCTCTGCAGTGAATATTGTTAAGGGGCTATTAGGTGACGAGTAATAGAAATGTTTACCTATAGGGAATTGAACCATACCAATATCTATTTACTAGGTATTGGGGCATATAAGAACCTATTGAGCATTGGATGATATAAAGAAGTAGTAACTAATATATAAAATTTAGAAAATAGCATATACATAATGTGTGATACAACATATTACGTGCTAAAGAGGAACGTTGAAGGA
>CAUUJQ010000033.1:0-8748 GCA_963545445.1 uncultured Veillonella sp.
TGGATCTGGGGCGTCATTGGAATGCTTAATATCTCGTCTTGTATCTTCTTTCCAAAGTGTAGATTGAAGACTGATATGATGATTCGCGTTCGCATCATATTCAGCATGAATGCCGAGTTCCTTACTATCTCCATAGTACCGTAGCGCATTATGTACGCCTCCTGCTGTATTCATAGCACCTATATACTCTTGTTGGCTATAAATCGGCATAATATCACGTTTGCTACTATATAACGAGATTCTCCCTTTTCCTATACGTCCAGAGTTAGCTCGAAGAAATACATTGTTGTACGGCAATACATTAGAGTTCCCCCTAATTCTACGTCCCTCTACGTTCACTTCTAATTGACTACTATCCGTTGGTTTTGTAGTCACAATATTGATGACACCGCCCATCGCATTCGCCCCGTATTTAGCAGATGCGGCACCTCTAATTACTTCAATTCGCTCTATTGATTCTACCCCTAAGCGTTGTAATTCATCGCCTTGGCCTAGGTAGGCTTCCATTTCACCCATCACTGGCTGCCCATTAATTAAAATCAATGTATGTCTAGGTTCCGATCCTCGAATAGATAATGCTACGCGACCCATTGCATCTATAGTTCGACTAACACCTGTTTCTGTAAAAATAATATCTTCTACAGATTTGGCTTGCTTATTAGCAATATCTGCTTTAGAAATCACTGTCGTTGATAAACTTTCATCTTTTAAACTTTCTATAATTGGATTTGCACTTACATATACAGAGTCTGATGTGGCACCTTGCACACTACCTAGTGAAAGTAAACACCAAGAAGCAATGGCTCCTGATATCCATGCTTTCTTACTTCTATGCATTTATAACACACCCTTTCATAAGTCAATAATGATTATCATATTTACTGTATACCTTTCAAAGTCATACTGTCAAGAGAATCTATTATTTCCGTTATATTTTATTATAGATATTAACTGTACGATATCCATTGCAGATTATGACAAAAGAAAAAGCCATACCCCATCTGGTACTCCAGATGTAGGTATGGCTTTTAACATACTCTGTTTCTATGAACTTATTGTACTAAATTGCTTACTGTATCAAAGAGTTCTTCTGCCTCTCGGATACGTTGTTCCCCGCCCATTACGACGATGTGATTATCTTTTAGTACTTTTTCAATGACATCTGCCAATCCTCGCAAGTCTTCTACTGTTGTATCTAAGACTTGTTGGCGGAAAGCTGTCATATTGGCTTCATTGGTTTTGCCATAGTATAAACTCATAGCACGAGCCCCTTGTAAGAATGGTGTGTTTGACACGTCCAAGCCACTCATGGTACCAATGATGTATTTACGCATTTCTCGCGGAGATAAATCTAATTCACGCAAGTACGTAGGCAATCCATCATACACTTTCAATGTGTTTTCTAAGTTTGGATCACGATAGGAACAGAATACCATATTGCCATTATTATGGAAATTCGCAAAAGCACCATAGGCACCGCCTTGCACTCGAATTAAATTCCACAAATAATCATAGCGCAACATGGTTTCTAACACGCTCATTGTACCTGTATGTGTGCCACCATGGTCTCGGAAGTTCCCCCCTTTTGCCACATATTGCACTTTAGCTGACGTAGCGAGCCCCTCGTTACCATAGGCTTTCGTCATTTTCAGTTGAGATTCCCATGTGTCATTGCTCAATACACTAGTGATATCTTCTACATGGTCTAAGAATCGTTCCAACTCTTCTGTAGTACCTACAAAGGAAATTTCCAAATTATCTTTTCTGAATAAACGTTGTTGTACTTTTAACAATTGTTCCGATACACCAGCTAACAAGGTTTCATTATCCAATACTTCTACTAAGCGACGGAAATATCCCAATGTATCTTGATCTCTGAATTTTCCAATGGAAGATACTTTCGCCAATAGTAAGTTTGTAACAATGGTATTACCTCGACGGAATGCTTCTGTATCCCAGATTGCTTTCCCTTCTTTTAGCAACTCCACTAATCGTTTTTGGCTATCGAACTTCGTACGTCCTACAATTTCCCCAAGAAGTGATGTTAAATGACCAATGTTGGATGCCAAGGCTTTGCTGCGAACCACAGCCAACGGCACAAATGTATCTCGCTCATTATAGATGGACACTGGTAGAACATCCATCGTGTATCCACCCAAATGCAGGTTAATTTCTTTGGCTATGTCTGTATAGGAATAGCGTTCTGTATCCAATCGTCCCAATACATCTGAAAGTAATTCCGCATAGAACAACTCATCTTCACGCAAGGATTCCATATTGAAATACAATCCTACATAGTTAATGCCTCGTGCTGGCACATCGATATGATGGATACGAATACCATTATGGTTAATTTCACGGCGTGGCGTGACTTCTACTACTGGAGAAATATCGGATAACTCCAATAAGGGTATAGTCGCCAAGGCCTCTTCGGAATCTACGGCTTGTTGCATTTCTTTTAATTTCGCTGTTTGGTCTATAATGTGAGCTATTTGCACTTGTGTCATGGTCGCCTTAATGGCTGCTAATTTTTCTTCATCTTCTTGTTCTTTTTTCTCTTGCAAGCCTTTTTCTGGATACAAGGAAATTAAACCTTTATGTCCATTCTCCAAGATATAAGTACGCAATAAACTTTCATAGAAGTCTGTAGAAAGTCCCTCACGAAGTGCTTTCAATACAGGCTCATATTGCAATAACTCAATAGGATCATTGTCATAGAGCCAATTATCCATCACTCGTAACCCGTAGGCAAGTCCAATTGGACGACCCCCAAAGTCAGCCTCACGCAAGGTAAATTCAATGCGATTCAAGGACGCTTCTAGTAATTCTTTATCTAAGCCTGCATCCACTAATTCTTGCAATTTACCTTCTACCACATCTTGCAACTGCTGTTGTTTATCCATTTCAGAGCCCATCACAGTGACTTCAAATAAAGGCTGGCGCATGCTATCCATATAATAACCGCTCACATCGCTACCAATATTAGCTTTCACCAAGGCTTCTTTTAACGGTGCAGACCCCGATGTAAATAAGGCATGATTGAGAACCTCAAAGGCTAAACTTTGGGTAAATGTCATTTCCGGGAATACATAGGTCAAGGAATGCATTACCTTGCCCTCTTCGCTTTCATCGGTACCAATCCCATATGGGAAGGAGGCCACCACTTCCTCTTGCAAAGGAGCTTGCATAGCAATGGTAGAATCTAAGTCAATAGCATGGAATTTCGACAAATATTCATCATTGATAAACACCAATGTATCTATAATATTCATATCCCCATAAAGGTACATATAGCTATTAGACGGATGGTAGAAAGATTCATAGAACGCTTTAAAATCTTCATAGGATAAATCTGTAATATTGTCAGGGTCACCACCAGAGTCATGACCATACGTTGTATCTGGGTATAACAGCGCCATTTTATAACGTTGTAATTGTGCATCTGGAGAGGAGTAAACTCCTTTCATTTCATTATACACAACACCTTTATACGTCAATGGATCTTCTGGAGATTCCAATTCATAATGCCATCCCTCTTGCATCACAATCATAGGGTCCTTAGCCACACGAGGGTAAAACACAGCATCTAAATAGACATCCATTAAATTGTGAAAGTCTGCATCATTTTTACTTGCTACTGGATATACAGTTTTATCCGGATAGGTCATGGCATTTAGGAATGTATTTAAAGAGCCTTTCACCAGTTCAACAAAAGGTTCTTTCAAAGGAAATTTACGGGATCCGCACAATACGGAATGTTCTAAAATGTGTGCCACCCCTGTGCTGTCATGGGGAGGTGTGCGGAATGCCACATGGAATACTTTATTGGAATCATCCGCTTGAATATATAGTAAGCGTGCCCCAGACTGCTCATGTTTCAACATGTACGCAGTGCCATTCACCTCTTGTACAGGTTCTACACGTTCTACGCGAAAGCCTGCATATACTGTATGTAACTTCATAATACCTCTTTTCTATCTAGTAAACATACAACGGCCATCCCTAATGACTAGTTCTGACCGTTGATACCTATGTATAACAATTTGTCATAATTCTACTTGTATTATATCACGTTCTCAGTGAGAATCATAATACAAATATATACACAAGGCTTGCTAACATCCAAATCATGGTCCCCCATTTATAGGCCTTGATACCCACACCAAAGTCAATATTATGACTGATATTATATCGTGTCACTGCATAAGGGATCACTGTGTACAATAGCCATGCCAATACCATGTAAGAAAAATCTAACTCATAGCGCACATGAGACACGAGCAACTCGGAGATAAATATAGTATCCCAAATCCAACGATCATACACATTGCTAGGTTTCTCTTGGCCCTCTAAAATAGGGCGCAAGTGAGACACTGATACTATCTCTAAGACTTGCGCGAAACCCACACCTATAGCAATGGCAAGCACCGTTTGTACGATGGTCACGCCATCAATACCGAGAATGTTAACATTCCCTGTCACGCCATACACAGCGACCACAATCATACCCAACAATTGTAAAGCTTTAGTCACTTCTTCCTTTTGTTGTTCTTTCACTGTGGATTGCACATAAAACATGCGTTGAAAGGGCGTAGAAATTCGATTCAACACTAATGCTACAAAAATTGCCATCATGGAAACCATATTATACCTCCCCTAAAAATACTGTTAATAAACGATTCAACTCGATTTGGTCATAAGTACCCATCAATTCCCGTGCTGAATGCATCGCTAACAATGGTAAGCCGATATCCATAGTCCGCATCACAAGCTGTGCCGACGAAATAGATCCCACCGTAGAACCGCCCGGTATGTCGGACCGATTCACATAGATTTGATGCTTAATCCCATGGGTTTCGCAAAGGTCTGTTACAATCGCTTGCGCCACTGCGTCGCCTGCATAAGATTGGGAGCTGGCTATCTTCAAAACAACACCACCATTTAATGTAGGATAATTTGTAATGTCGTTTTTCTCTCCATAGTTTGGATGATATCCATGGGCCACATCCGAAGAAATCATGAATCCTTTTGCAATATCTGCATCGCAAGCTTCCTCTGAAAGTCCCAATGCCCGATACACACGACGTACTACATTCGGTAACAATAAGGAGGCACCCCCTTGTTTTGTACGACTCCCTACTTCTTCATGGTCAAATAAGAAAGCCATGCGAATCCCTGTAGCTTGTTGCTCCTTAGCACTCAATATCCCCTGTAAACAAGCATAACAAGAGGTGAGGTTATCTAGTCTTGGAGCACTGATAAACTCCGCATCAAAGCCCACCGTTTCCACCGAGTCTGTGTTATACACAGTCAACTCATAGGATAGAATATCTTTCGGGTCACACCCAATCTCTTCCGCTAATAACGCTTGTAATACAGTCTTGTCATCTTCATACTCTGTACCAACACCGCGCATTAAAATGAGTGGCAACATGTCTTTCTGCTTGTTGAATACAGCCTTTTCATTCACTGTGCGGTTCATGTGGATCGCTAAACTAGGAATGGTGGCCACTGGTTTTGCTATATCTACGTAGTGCGTCTCTACATCTAAGCCTTCCCCTTTTGTCACCACTACACCTGCTAATGAAAGTGGTCGGTCAAACCAAGTATATTGAATAAGACCGCCATAGGCTTCCACATTGAGCTTACCATAGCCCTTCTCTGTGATCATGGCATTCGGCTTCACTCTAAATCCAGGAAAATCTGTATGAGCCGACGCGATGCGTAAGGTCGCTCTTGGATCTTTGCCAATATGGAATGCCACCAAGGTAGTCCCATATACATCAATGACATAGTTCCCTTCTGTCAAATTCCATTCTTCGTCCATGGACAATGGAGTAAAGCCTTGATCTTCCAGTCGGCGATAGGACTCCTCCACCGTATGATACGGTGACGTGGAGCTTTCAATATAGTCAAAAAAATCAGCATACATAGCTGTCACTTTATTTTGTTCACACATAGTTCCTCCTATGAAAAATACCATAGGTACATTGTACACTATGGTATTGTCCACACTTACTCTGGTAAGCCAACTGATTCTAAATTTGTTGTTGTAATCGTTTCAATCTCACCAGCGTCGCACAATTCCGCTACTTTTGGATCAATTGGCAATCGTCCTAGTAACAATAAATTGTATTTTTTCAACACTTCATCAATGTGACTTTCACCGAAAATTTTATAATCTTTTCCATTATCTGGGCAATGGAAGTAGGCAAAGTTCTCTACCACCCCAATGATAGGCACTTGCATCATATCCGCCATTTTCACAGCTTTTTCCACAATCATGGATACTAAATCTTGCGGAGAGGTAACCACAATAATGCCATCTAGTGGCAACGATTGGAATACAGTCATCGCCACATCACCGGTTCCAGGAGGCATATCTACAAATAAGTAATCCACATCGCCCCAAACTGTATCGGAGAAGAATTGTTTCACCACATTCCCTACCACAGGGCCTCTCCAAAGGACTGGATCCGATTCATCATCCAATAGCAAGTTCACAGACATAACCTTCACGCCGTTTTTAGACACGATAGGAAACATCAATTTACCGTCATCACTGCGAACCTTATCTTTCAAGCCGAACACTTTAGGGATAGATGGACCTGTAATGTCGCCATCGAGAATCCCTACAGATTTACCCTTACGGGATTGGCTAACCGCCATCAAACTTGTGACTAAGGATTTACCAACACCGCCCTTGCCAGATACAATGCCGATAACCTTTTTCACATGACTTCTATCATTTGTTTTTACTGTTAAATCTACTGGTTGTTGCGTACCGCATCCACTAGAAGATGCGCAACCGCTGCAACCGCCATTATCTCCACATGCCATTATATACCTTCTTTCTATATGACTGAAAGTTCTCAGAACTTTCTCTACCAATATAAATAATGCCATTCACACGTGTAAACGCATGTATATCCTATATGTTTATAGGTATATTTGTATTATAACATAGGATATAAGAAGTATGAAAGATAGCCTTCTCTATTATAGTAATAGAGATGGCTATTTTCTATTCCCCACAATATTCTCGTGTCAATTCTCCAATGATTTGCATACCTTTTCGAATGTCATCTATGGATGGTACGGTATAACTCAAGCGGAAATGTTGTCCATAGGGAACGCCATCGGCAGCAAAGGCGCCACTTTTTACGATGCCTACTTTACGAGCAATGGCCTCTTCAAAGAAAGCATCACAGTCCACATGGTCTGGCAAGGTCATCCATACAAACATCCCCCCTGTAGGTTCTGTCAAATGTACCTTGGAACTACCATATTCACGAAACGTATCCAACATGACACGACATTTTTCTTGGTATACGTGACATACCTTTTGAATCTGTTCATCATAATCGATATGTTCTAGTAAATGACTCACGACACGTTGCGTAACCAATGGCATTTGACCATCACAATTATTCTTCATCACTTGGATGGCTTGGATCACTTCACTTGGACCATACAAGAACCCTACCCGCAATCCGGCAGAAATCGTTTTAGAGTAGGACCCCGCGTAGAGAACACGGTTATCTGTATCCATTTCTTTGAACGTCGGCACACGTTCACCAGCAAATCGAATTTCACCATATGGATCATCTTCATAGATAAATAAATCGTATGCTTTGGCAATTTCATAAATCGCTTTCCGACGTTCTAATGGCATCGTAATGCCTGTAGGATTTTGAAAGTTAGGTATCAAATAAATATATTTGCCCTTTCCCGATTTTACCGCCTCTTCTAGGGCCTCAGGAATCATACCATCCCCATCCGTAGGAATCCCCACAGCTTTGGCTCCTACACTGCGCACTGCATTGATAGCACTGGTGAAAGTATAGGCATCCATATACACTTCATCACCAGCATCGCATACTGTACGAGGCACTAGCCCTAAATCTTGGCCTGCTCCGATGGACAGCAACAACTGTTGATGTTCTGTCGGCATATGGTGGACCTCCACAAGTCGTTGCAAGGTTTGTTCTGCTAACTTCGCATCCCCTTGCATAGGACCATATTGTAAAATTTCTAGAGGATTCGTATGTACAATATGATCGAAAGCAGCTTGAATCTCCTCTACAGGAACTACTTCACCCGCTGGATTGCCTATGCCAAAGCTAATGAACCCAGGAATCCCCGCACCACGCTCAAATACATCTCTAATGAAATTAGGTCCTTTACTAATAGACCGTTCTGGCAATGCGAATGCCATTAGAATCACTCCTTTTACTTTAGATATAATAAACAGGAGCAACGGAGTTGCTCCTGTTTTTATGTTAATTTGCTACATGCGCTTGTTCTTCGATGGTTAACAAGCAGTCACCACTTTCAATACGGCTACCTTCACGAACATGGATAACGCCTACTACACCAGCTACTGGCGCTGTAATCGTTGTTTCCATTTTCATCGCTTCTGTTACCACAAGGGCATCACCTTTTTTCACAGCTTGACCCACTTGTGCCACAATTTTCACAACAGAACCGGATAAGGTAGCACCGACTTCACCTGGTTTTGTTGGGTCCACTTTATGACGAACCACGCCTGTTGTTTTAATGTGTTTATCATGAACTTTGATCGTTCTAGGTTGACCGTTCAATTCAAACAATACATGACGAGTGCCATCTTCATCAGCTTCACTCATTTGAATGTATTTGATCACCAACGTTTTACCTTTTTCGATGGTTACTTCTACACTTTCACCACGTTTCATACCGAAGAAGAATGTTGGAGTATCTAATACA
>CAUUJQ010000034.1:0-8708 GCA_963545445.1 uncultured Veillonella sp.
TATATCCAGGTATGGCAATTTTTATTGTCGTAACAATTTTTAACTTGTGGGGCGATTCACTACGAGATATTTTAGATCCACGTAGTACAGACTCTCATTAATGTGTTAGTAACAGGTTTTTTAGAAAGGAATTTAAGATGAAACAAAGTTGGAAAAAGTGGCTTCGTAATGCTACATTTGGCGTTATGGCCGTAGCGGCATTAGGTGTGATTGCAGGTTGTGGTAGCGATAACAATGAACCTGCTGACAAAAGTGTAGTGAAATTTGGTGTTACAAACTTCGCTGACACATTAGAGCCAACACAAAACTATTTCGGTTGGGTAGTTATGCGTTACGGTATCGGCGAAACATTGGCTAAATTTGACGAAAAAATGAACACACAACCTTGGTTGGCAGAAAGCTGGTCTGTATCTGATGATAAATTAACTTGGACTTTCAAAATTAGCGACAAAGCAAAATTCTCCAATGGCAATAAAGTAACTGCAGAAGCAGTAAAAGAATCCATTGAGCGTGCATTCGAGAAAAATAAACGCGCTGCTACATTCTTCAAATACACAGATATCAAAGCGGAAGGTCAAAACTTGATCATCACCACAGATAAAGCGTATCCAAATGTACCTGGTTTCTTGGCTGACCCATTATTCATCATCGTAGATGTGTCTGCTGAAAAAGCTGGCCGTGACTTCGCGAAAGAAGGCCCTATCGGTACTGGCCCGTACAAAGTAAAATCTTTCACTAAAGAAAAAGCAGTCGTAGAAGCTAACGAAAATTACTGGGATGGGGAAGTTCCTTTCAAAACAGTAGAAATTCCATCTATCGATGACCCTACAACTCGTGCATTAGCATTGCAAAATGGCGATGTAGACTTCGCAGTTAACATCGGTGCTGGTGACCTTGAAACTATGCGTAATGACAGCAAATTCAAAGTAGATGAAATTGCATCCTTGCGTACTGTATTAGCTCGTATCAACCAAAAAGGTGTATTAGGTGACGCAAAAGTTCGTGCTGCTTTCATCAGCGGTACTGACCGTAAATCCTATAACGATGTATTGTTAAAAGGTACATTCATTCCTGGTAAAGCACCAATTCCACCAAGCTTGGATTATGGTTTCGATAGTTTGAAAGACCCTAATGCATACAATCCTGATCGTTCTAAACAATTGTTGGCAGAAGCTGGCTGGAAAGATACTGATGGAGATGGCTATGTAGATAAAGACGGTAAAAACTTAGAAGTACGCTTCGTAGTATACAATAGCCGTCAAGAGCTTCCTATTTATGCAGAAGCAGTACAATCGGACATGAAAAAAATCGGTATTAAAGTAAACATCGAATCTGTTGACTATAACTTAATTGATAAAATGGGTATGGATGGCGACTATGACTTGTTGATCTCCAACATCGTAACAGCGAACACTGGTGACCCAGAAATCTTCTTAAAATGGTACTGGAAAACTAACTTGAACGGTGAAAACCCTCAAAATGGTTCTGGTTACAGCAATCCTAGATATGATGAAATCATGGATCAATTGGCAGTTGAGTTCGACAAATCTAAACGTCAAAGCTTGATTATTGAAGCACAACAAATCTTATTGAATGATGGTGCAGCATTGTTCTTAGGATACCCTAAAACAAATCTTGTCAATAACACTTGGTTAACAAATGTAGTAATGTATCCAACAGATTACTACTGGTTGACTAAAGACATTAAACCAGCAAAATAATCCTTTGTAGATGTCCGCAACAATCGGGAGGCACGTTTGCCTCCCCTTGTTGTATGTAGTAGTAACTTTCAATATGATACTCACGAAATAGATAGAAAGGATCTATATGTTACTTAGTATTAAAAATTTAGCCGTTACCTATGGTAATAATCCGAACCCTACCATTGCTGGTGTGAACTTGGACTTGGCAGAGGGGGAGATTGTCTCTATCGTAGGCGAATCTGGCAGTGGTAAGACAACGGTTATCCGCGCCCTCTTAGGGGTATTACCGAATACAGGTCGTGTATCTGAAGGAAGCATCACCTTTGACGGTCAAGATCTATTATCCTTTTCCACAAAAGATTGGTTAGACCTACGGGGTAATCACATTGCCATGATCTTCCAAGATAGCGGCAATATGATGAATCCTATCCAAACCATAGGTAAGCAATTTGTTGAGTTTATTCAATTGCATAGCACTATGTCTAAACAAGAGGCAGAGGCAAAAGCGATTGAAATGTTGGCGCTCACTAACTTGCCACATCCCGAGGCCATCATGAAGGCCTATCCATTTGAACTTAGTGGCGGTATGCGTCAACGTGTAGGGATTGCCATAGCGATCACATTCTCTCCTAAGTTATTATTGGGAGATGAACCTACATCGGCCCTAGATGTGACGACACAAGCACAAATTGTAGAAGAATTATTGCGTATCAACCGTGAAAATAAAACATCTATGATTATTGTTACTCACAATATTGGCGTAGCAGCTCATATGTCTGATAAAATTATGGTGATGAAACAAGGGGCTGTGGTGGAATATGGTACCGCTGAGGAAATCATTCGCAACCCACAAGCGGAGTATACGAAACAATTGCTCAATGCAGTACCAGAAATTGGAGGAAAACGCTATGTCTGATATTATTATGCAAATTCAAGATATTGTGAAAGAATTTCCTCTTGCTGACGGTTCTACATTGCGTGCTTGTAATGGCATTTCCATCGATGTAGAACGAGGCGAAACTCTAGCCATCGTAGGGGAGTCTGGCTGTGGTAAGTCTACCTTGGTGAAAACGATCATGAACATGCATGAACCTACGTCTGGCTCCGTTATGTTCCGAGGTAAGGATATTACAAAATTGAAAGGTGAAGAAAAACGCCAAAATTATCGTCATATCCAAATGGTATTCCAAGATCCAACAGCGGCGTTTAACCCAAAGATGAAAGTGCGCGATATCATTTGCGAACCATTGCGTAATTTTGGGTTAATCGAGAAAGCTGACGTGGATGCAAAGGCTCGTGAGCTGTTGAAAATGGTAGACCTACCAGAAGATTTTGCAGGCCGCTATCCAAACAACATGAGTGGTGGTCAACGTCAACGTGTGGCCATCGCTAGAGCCTTGGCATTGGAACCAGAAATCATCGTCTGCGATGAAGCGACAAGTGCCTTGGATGTGTCTGTACAAGATACGATTATCGAACTGTTGGTACGTTTGCAAAAAGAAAAGGGCATCACCTACTTATTCATTTGCCATGACTTAGCATTAGTCCATTTATTCTGCCATAAAGTAGTAGTCATGTATAAAGGAGAAGTAGTAGAACGACTCAGTGGAGATGCCTTAGCAGAAGCGCAACATCCGTATACAAAACAATTATTGAGTGCTGTCTATAACTTAGAGCGGTAATTTGTTGGTAAAGACAATATTCAATAACTGAATAAATTGTTTTGCAAAGTAGTACAAAATCTATGAATAATGGATATTTGTTACACATGAACACTCTTTGATACAATAATGATATCGTATGGTGTAAGAATAGAATGTTTCAAGGGGAGCACCGCAAGGGGCTCCTCTTTTTTTATGAGGGTACTATGGAAGAACGATTGACCTATAAAGACTATTTAAAAGTGACAATTCCATTTATGATTTCTACGGTCACACAACCCTTGCTAGGGGCGGCGAATACGGCGATTATGGGACATATGGATAATGCCATGTACATCGCCGCGGTGGCCCTAGGAGTTATCTTATTCAACAACATGTATTGGCTCTTTGGGTTTTTACGAGTAGCTACTACTGTGTTTTCGGCACAGGCTTTGGGAGAACAATCGAAGGAAAGCACATCCTTAAGTTTCTTCCGACCTCTTATTATTGCCTTGCTCATCAGTGCCGCTTTTATCATTGGATATCCATGGATATTTGACTACTATGCTAGTTTTATGCATCCTGATCCTGCGGTCATTGCGTTGATGGCGGATTACACAGATATTTTAATCTGGGGAGCTCCATTTGTATTGGTCAATTATGTCACCTTAGGATGGCTTATGGGTCAAATGATGATTCGCGCTACCATGATTATGCAAATCTCTATGAATTTGCTGAATATCGCCTTATCATTCCTCTTTGTATTTGGTTTTGGTTTCGGCGTGAAAGGGGTCGCTTGGGCGTCCTTAATTTCCCAAATCTATGCATCTTTAGTAGGTCTAGGGGCTATGTACCTAGTGCGTGAACGACTAGACCTAACAGAGCAGATGTGGGCTACACTAAAACAGGTGAAACCATTCCTATCTATTATGAAAGTCAACACAGACCTTATGCTGCGTACCTTGTGCTTGCTTACCATCAACAACTTGTTTGCCAAAGCAGGCAGTGCTATGGGCAGTGATGTATTAGCGACGAATGCGGTGATTTTAGAGATTATCTTCATCTTGGCATATTTCACAGATGGACAGGCCAACGGGGTTAGCGTATTTACAGGAAAAGCATTTGGCAAACGAGACTTGGTACTTTGGAAAGATACATTGAAAATTTCCTTAGTCTGCTTAGCCGTGTACGTAGTAATGGTAGAAGTCGTATTGGGTCTATTCCGCAATGATTTGATTATGCTTATGACTTCGGTGCCAGCTATTGTTGCAATGGCTATGGACTATTCCCATTACCTACTACTGTATCCTATCTGTGCGGCTGTAGGATTGCTGTTGTACGGTATGTATAATGGTATTGGGCAAACCGCATCCATACGGAACATGATGTTCATTGCAGTTATCTTCTTCGTGGGTATGCAAGAATTGCTCATCCCACCATTCGGGAATGATGGAGTGTGGATGACCTATGTGCTCACGTACCTATTAGAATCCATTATCTTAGTGTTGTTCTTGCCGTTGGCAAAGAAACAGTTTTCATTAACTATTTAGCGTGGTACTAGCATAGCAATTAGAACAGCCCTAGATGTACTATTAAGGACAGTCTGATTACAAATATGTTATATAGTAGATGACAATATAGGAAAGCGCTACCTATGAGCGAGTTTGCTCAGGGTAGCGCTTTGTTGTATGGATACGATTATTCGTGTTGATGTTCTAAGATTAACGGTTCTGTAATATGGTAAAAGTACCGTGACATGTCTTCTATTGAGTATTGGCGATCATTTTCTAACCACCAAAGTACCATTTCCACAAAGGATCCCGCAATGTGATTGGAAATGAAATCGTGAGGGATATTATTGTGAGGGCAAGTTTGATTGTTTAAGAAGTGACTTTGGATGAGCTCTTTTAAACTGCTCTTAAAATGGCGAAGGAAGAGTTCGTTACTTTCACAGGAAAGAAGACCTAAGATGTTGTTGTCATTGTCCTCTAAATGTTGCAAGATGTGAAGGAAGATGGCTTCCTTGATGTGACTGTTTTTATATAAGCCGTGAGCATGGGAGAAGTCTGAGGCAGTCTCGATAATATGAGAGAATAATTCTTGACATAGGGCTTCTAGCAGATCCTCTTTCGTTTCAAAATGCGCATAAAATGTGCTGCGTCCAATGAGGGCTTCATCGATAATATCTTGCACGATGATGGCATTGTAATTTTTATGTTCTAAAAGACGGACGAAAGCATCGAAGATGGCTTTTCTAGTTTTTACTTGTCGTTTATCCATAATTCCTCCTAACATATATGAAGTAAACAAAATGAGAGAGTTGTTCAATATAGGATAGTTTTCTCTAAATGTTTCGTAAATAACAAAATAGAAAAACTGATTCTTGTAAAATCTTATAATTCCACTATACTAATAGTATATCATATATGACAAAGTGTTTCATATCTATATAGATATGAATATATCTTATTATCATTTACTGTGAAAGTCTATCATTGTTAGAGATGTAGGTGTGACTTTCATGGGCGGCATATACAGTCGGAATTAGAGAGGATGTGTTCTTATGTTAGAACGAATTGATGCGGTACTTAGTAGCAAAATGACAACGGTGATCACAGGAGCTATGTTCTTAGCCATTGTGTTCCATACTACCTTCGATGTGTCTAGTTGGGTGAACACATCTTGGTGCACAATCTTGACATGCCAAGCAGGACTATAATCATAGAATCATAATCATATAGATAGAGCTGAAACAAAATCTGCGTTTTGTGACAGCTCTATTTTTGTTTTCCTAGGAGAGAATCATGGGCTAGGGGTGGTGGATATTATCTCTCGCAGTAGAGGTTGATGTGGTTTATAATCTCTATAAAGTATGGTACAATTAATAGAATACGGAATTCTTTATAAGGAGAGATTCGATGAGATTATTTTCTTCGCTAGGAAGAGATTTAGGAATAGATATTGGAACCTTTCACACCCATATTTATGTGGAAGGTCGAGGTGTGGTGGTATCAGAGCCATCCTTAGTGGCAACGGATGCCAAGGGCGAGACCATTGTGACTGTAGGGGAAGATGCGCACCGTTTATTGTTGCGCAATCCAGAAACCTTGGCCCCTATGAGCCCTCTGAAAGAGGGGTTTATCGTGGACTATCGCATTGTGTTGTCCATGTTAAAGTATTTTATGAATAAAGCCTCCAAGGCTGTTCGCAGATCCCGTGTTGTCATGGCAGTCCCTTGTGGAATTACCGATGTAGAGCGTAAAGCGATGACAGATGCCATCATTCAGGCAGGGGCTCGTGAGGCCTATTTGTTGGAAAGTCCAGTGGCAGCAGCACTGGGAGCAAACTTACCAATTTTCGAAGCTCGTGGTAGTATGGCCGTCGATATTGGTGGTAGTACTACAGATGGGGCGATTTTGTCCATGGGTGGCTAGGTCGCTAGTGCTACATCACGGGTTTGTGGTAATGATTTGTATGATGCCATCTACCATTATATTCGTACGGAGTTTTCCATTATGGTATCCGATGAAACCGTAGAAGATATTAAGCGTACCTTAGGTACTGCCATTGTGCCCGCTACAGAGGGGGAATATACCATTGTAGGACGTCATGCGGAAACAGGCTTAACCAAGCGTTGCATGATTCGTAAAACGGAAGTCTACGAAATTTTACGACAACCGATTGCTGATATGCTCGCTGTTATACGCAGTATATTAGAACGAACTCCGCCTGAGCTAGTGGCAGATATTATGGAAACAGGGATGCTATTAACCGGTGGTACCGCACTATTAGAGGGGTTGGATCGGCATATACAAGAGGAGTTAGGGATTCCCGTGCGCATTGCAGATGTGCCGGGTCATACGGTAGCTCTTGGTTTGGGCCGTGCTGCCGCAGATGTGCAGCGCATGGAACGGCTCTTAGTGGCTAGTAAATTACGAAAGGGGCGATCCTAATGCAACAATCTGAACGACGATGGATTACGATGATCGTCCTTTTATGTGCCATTCTAGGGGTCTTTGGATATGTGTGGAAACAACGGACCCAAGTTCCCATTGTGACGGTTACATTAGAGAACTTAATGGCACCTTTCACTTATGGCGCCAGTCGACTCTTAGAAGGAGTGCATACAGGCATTACGATTCTGGATGAGGGTATTTTGCGAGTGAAAGATAACTCTGATATAGAGGCGAGAAATGCTGAATTAGAGCAAAAGCAAGTGGCCTATGATGAGCTAGTGGCGGAAAATATTCGTTTGCGCCAATTGCTGAAATTTCAAGGCGAACAACCACAATTTTCCTTGTTGCCAGCCTCGGTTGTGACTCGAGATAGAGGGGCCTGGACAGATACATTTACCATCAGTCGAGGCCAAGCGGATGGGGTGCAGCCCAATATGGCAGTTATCGCACCGCGAGGTGTAGTTGGATTTGTGTCGGATGTATACGAACACTCTGCACGGGTGCAAACTATATTGGATCCTAGATCGGCTACAGGTGTTATTGTGCAAAGACCAGAGTCTAGGATTGCATCCATCCTGAAAGGAAATGGGAATCACCCGATGGAACCGCAAATGGTGAATATTGCTCTCAATGGAGACGTATTGAAAGGCGACACTATTGTCACATCTGGCTTTGGCGGCATGTATCCAAAAGGGTTGCTCCTAGGCCATGTGAAAGACATTGTGACCGATGAAGAAGGCTTTGTAAAGCACGGTATCATTGAACCTACAGTAGACTTTCAAAGTTTAGAGGAAGTCTTTGTTATTACGAAGTCCTTGACATCCTTGCCAGAGGTACCAAAATTGGAAACTAAGCTCATCCCTCGTACACAGCGGGATCAAGTAGAAGGGGCTAAAGGAACGGTGCAACAATGAAAAAGTTTACTTTCACATTGATGATGATTGCTGTTATTTTGTTGCAATCCTTAGTTGTACCTAGGTGGTTCCCCTATTCATGGACACCGCACTTGTTACTGGATATAGCTTTGGTAGTGACAGCCTTGAAAGGGCGTTCTACAGGGATGACCTTAGCCATTATAGGTGGCATTGTGCAAGACGTGATTATAGGTAACTATTTTGGCTTGCACGTCGTGTCCTACGCTTTGGTGGCTTACATTTTAGGATCTTTACAGTATACGATTTATGAAGAACAATGGTATGCCACGGCTTGGTGGACAGGCCTGGGTGCCACCGTTGTGATGTTTGTACAACTGGGGTTATTGTGGATTGTACAAGAACCCGTTGAGATACTGACATATATTTGGAATCACGGTATTCCTTCCATTGGCATCGATGCGCTACTAGGCATTGTGGTGCATAAATTATTATGGCGCTGGGAAGAAAAAGATGAATATTTATGGTAGAAAGGAG
>CAUUJQ010000035.1:0-8614 GCA_963545445.1 uncultured Veillonella sp.
CGTCGATGCAGGTATCGGTGCTCCATCCCAAGCAGCAGAGGCTATGGAAATGGGGGTAACCGCTATCATGGCAAATACAGCCGTCGCCTCTGCCGGTCATATCCGAGGTATGGCGAAAGCCTTTGGACTAGCCATACAAGCGGGTCGTTTGGCATACTTATCTAAATTAGGCCCTACATTAGAAGTAGGCGGTGAGGCGTCCTCTCCGTTAACAGGATTTTTAAGATAAAAGAAAATAGTTTACAGATATTGATGTACGGACGATATGAGTAAGATATATCTGTAAAAAAGTAAGTGAACTTAAGAATGTATACTGAGTAGAAATATATGAAATTTGCCTCAGTGATATATGGATAGTATGAGGAAAGGAATAGCTATGTCTACTACCAGATACCAGATAGACGATCCCTGTTGGAAGTATCGCCCCCATATGGATCAAATTGACAGTCCTATTTTAGAAACAGTCTTGGGCGAGCGAGAGCGCTATACATACGATCATTACACGGCAGAAGATGTGCGCCGTGTGTTACAGGAAGAAACCATTGATGTAGAAGGATTAAAAGTTCTGTTATCGCCTGCAGCGGAAGCATTCTTAGAAACACTGGCGGAGAAGGCCAAAGCGGTGCGAACACGCTATTTCGGTAACTCTGTGTATCTCTTTACACCTTTGTATATTTCAAATTATTGTGATAATCTTTGTGTGTATTGTGGATTTAACTGTAAAAATCAAATTCATCGTGCTAAATTAGATGAAGCGGGCATCGAAGAAGAACTAAAGAATATTGCTAGCACAGGATTGCAAGATATTTTAATTCTCACCGGTGAAAGCGAACGCCACAGCCCTATTTCCTATATCGGTCGCGCCTGTGAATTGGCAAAAAAATATTTCAAAGTAGTAGGTGTAGAAATTTATCCAGCCAATGTAGACGATTATGCGTACTTACGAGAATGTGGTTGCGATTATGTGACAGTATTCCAAGAGACCTACAATTGGGAAAATTATAAAACATTGCATTTGTTAGGCAATAAAAGTATCTTCCCGTACCGCTTAGAAACACAAGAGCGGGCCCTGCGTGGTGGCATGCGTGGAGTGGGACTAGCCGCTCTACTAGGATTGGATGATTTTCGGAAAGATGCCTTTGCCACGGCACTCCATGCGCATTTGTTGCAACGGGCCTATCCGCATGGAGAAATTAGTATCTCCTGCCCTCGTCTACGGCCTATCGTTAATGATGATACAATCAATGCAGGGGATGTAGGGGAAGCCCAATTGCTGCAAGTGATTTTGGCGTATCGTCTTTTCTTGCCGTATGCGAATATTACCATCTCCACTAGAGAAACGGCACGATTCCGTAATGGTGTATTGCCATTGGCAGCAACGAAACTTTCAGCGGGTGTCAGCACAGGCATTGGGGAACATTCTTCGAATACAAAACAACAAGAAGAAGGGGATGCACAATTTGAAATTGCCGACAGCAGAACAGTAGCAGAAGCTATGGAAGATGTAAAAGCATTAGGTATGCAAGTGGTGATGAGTGATTATATCGATGTGCTCTATGAAGATAAACAAGCCTAACATAAATATCTTGGTGGGGATTACCAATCGGGAATTGTTGGATGCCCGCATGAGTATAGAAACGTACAGCGAGGCACTAATAAGAGCAGTACCATGGTTACAAGACAACTGGATGAGTCATCACACTAATCTGTACATTCTCTGCCGTGACACCGACCTATCCTTTGAGGAGTATCTAGAGCTCTGCGATGCCATCGGTGATACCGTAGTGTACCATGGAAAAGTTATTACGAATCAAGAGCAATTAGAAAGTGTCTTCGAAAAAGCAACACGGATTCATGTACCGACCAATCTAATGCGCTATTGGCAAACTGAACAACAAGAACTGTGGGAACTACTTCAGAAACATTGGGCAGAGATGACAGTATGGAGCACGGTCCATACTGAAGATGACATACAGTTGTTGCAATCGTTACACATACCTAATCTCGAATCTGTTCTCATTAGCCCGATCTTTCCTACGGACTGCAAAGAAGGACACCCGGGAATCGGCGTGAAGAGAGGGCAAGCACTATTACAACAGCTCCAACAATACTATCTCGACGTACAAGGCATCGCCTTAGGGGGCATTCATGAACATAATTATCTAGAATGCTTACAGAACACTTTCACAGGCGTAGCGGTTATGTCAGAGTTTATGCGACTAGTGGCAACCAGTTATTAATCATCAAAACGCTATACACGTTGGCTCACATATGAGAAAGATATGAATGTGTGGGAAGTGTATAGCGTTTACTCGTCATGGGAGAAAGTTTGCAAAACACGCTCCAATCCTGTAAAATAGATAGGTAAAGAATCATAAGGAGGAGCTATGTTACTGTCAATCGTTGTACCTGTCTATAATGAGGTAGATAATATTCGAAAATTTTATACTACAGTCAAAGAAGTTTTAGCGACTATGGATTACGATCATGAAATTATTTTCGTTGACGATGGGTCAAGTGATGATAGTGCAGATATGTTGCGCCATATTGGACAAGAAGATCCTAAGGTGAAAGTGCTATTACTAGCCCGTAACTTTGGGCATCAATTGGCATTGACCTGTGGGCTCGACTATGCCAAAGGTGATGCGGTCATCACCATGGACGGCGATATGCAACACCCACCAGAACTGATTCCTGAATTGGTGAAACATTGGGAAGCAGGTGCTGATGTAGTTCGTACCATCCGTGATTCTACAGAAGACGCCAGTTGGGCGAAATCTTTCACATCAAAATATTATTATAAAGTGCTCAATCGATTAGCCAATGTACCGATTGTAGAAGGGGGATCTGATTTCCGATTGATGAATCGTAAATCTTTAGAAACCTTAAAGAACTTCCGAGAACATGGTAGATTTTTGCGTGGCATCGTGGGAGACCTAGGATTCGTGCAACACGAATTTCACTTTGTGGCACCACCACGCTTTGCAGGGACATCTAAGTTCAGCGTGAAGAAAATGATGCGCTTTGCTCTAGACGGCATCACAGCATTTTCTAGAGTGCCTTTGCGGGTGGCTCTCTATATCGGGTTACTCTGTGGCTTATTGAGCCTTGTCATGATTGGACATATTCTATTTGTTCACTTCTTCTCCGACAATGTCATCAGCGGTTGGTCTACATTAGGGGTGGCTATTTTCTTCCTAGGTGGTGTACAGCTAGTGGGATTGGGTATCATCGGCGAATATGTGGGACGCATTTTTGAAGAAGTGAAACAACGACCTTTATATTGGGTGAAAGATTCCATCAACTGTCATATACACGACAAATAATCGTATACATCATGAGAGGAGTCTCTATGACGGATAAGAAAAAACAATACCTTGTATTTGCGCTGTTTCTAGGATTGGTGGGCGCCACAGTTCAGGGGGCGTACCAATATGGCGATGCAGGCAGTGAGATCATTACCATTCAAAAGAAATTGATTGAGGCTGGCTACAAAGCGCGAGAAACAGGCGAATATGATGCGAACACCAAGTGGGCTGTACGACTGTTTCAAAAAGATCAAGGCTTGACGGTAGACGGTATATTGGGGGCAGTAACCTATAAAAAATTGATGGGTAAACCACTGCCAGCGACAACGAAGACAGTGTCGAAAAAGAAAGAAATATCTGAAAAGGATGCGCTGTTACTATCTCACATCGATCCTAATCGAGACGTAGAATCTACGGCGATTACTTCTACGTTGAAACACAAAAAAGGCAAGGCGGTCCCACAAAGTTTGACTTTCAAAAAGAAAAACAACAAGTACAAGGGACTAGATATTGGACAAAAGACGACATCTAAAAATGTAAAAGAAGTGTTGACCTATGCCAATACATTCGCTGGTGTGCCGTATAAATTTGGCGGCACTACACCAGCTGGTTTTGACTGCTCTGGATACATTCGCTATGTGTTCCAGAAAATAGGCATGCAGTTGCCTCGCCAAGCAGATGAACAATATGAGGTAGGTAAAGAAGTAGAAAAGCAGAATTTGCAACCAGGGGATTTAGTGTTCTTTGAAACCTATGAACCAGGGATTTCCCATTCTGGCATCTATATCGGAGATGGACAATTCATCAGTGCTACATCCAGTAATGGTGTGGCGATAGCAGACATCGACGATGGCTATTGGGGACCACGCTATGTGGGTGCAAAACGAGTACTATAATATACAGGCTGTAATGATGATGTCATTACAGCTTTTTTACGATACAATGCAGATGAGAGCATACAGGAGTTACTATGACACATACAGGGATTCATATACAAGATGTACAATTTTCCTATGGCTCGCAACCAGTCATTCATGATATGACAATGACCATACCGAAAGGGGAGTTCGTCCTAGTGGTAGGACCGAATGGATCTGGCAAAACCACATGGTTACGCATGGTGGCAGGCTTATTAGAACCCACAGCGGGACACCTTTGCTTAGATGGTATCAGTCCGAAAGAGGCACAAATGAAAGGGCTCATTCACTTGGTACCACAAATTTACAATAAAAATGCAGCTCAATTTCCAGCGACCGTAGAGGAAGTGGTGGGATTGGCTCTCTTTCACGTGCCTCAAAAGGACCGAAAAGAGCGTATCCTGGAGGCCTTGGAGTTAGTGGGAATGCAAGCGTTTTTGAAACGTCGTATCGGCGAGCTCAGTGGAGGTCAACAGCAACGTGTCATGTTGGCACAAGCCTTGGCTCGTAAACCAAATTACATTTTATTGGATGAACCGACGAGCGGCATCGATTTCGATACGAGTAAAAAAATCTATGACGTATTGCGATCTCTGAAATCTGAAAATATTACTGTTATCATGGTTACCCATGATGTGACAGAGGCCATGCAAGTGGCAGATACAATTTTATGTGTGAATGGACATGCTTGTTACTACGGACCTTGCGAAGGCTTTATGAAAAGCCACCAAGGGTCGCGCTTGGCATGGCATATAGGAGGTTAAGATGGATATTTTATCCTATACATTTATGCAACGTGCGTTTTTAGCGGGCCTTATCGTGGCTCTCATGTGCCCCTTGATTGGCATGTTTATCGTCATCAAACGGCAATCCATGCTCGGTGATGGCTTAGGTCATATTGCCTTTGCCGGTGTGACGGGGGCATCCTTGCTGAAAGTCTACCCTCCATTGGGGGCCGTAGTGCTTACTGTTCTATCAGCGATGGGCATAGAATTAGTGCGCCGCTACCAAAAACAATATGCCGATATGATTATGGCCCTCTTCTTTTACGGAGGCTTATCCTTGGCCATCGTATTCTCTACAATGGTGAAAATGCCAAGCACAGGATTGTTGAACTTTTTATTTGGCAGCATTTTGACAGTGACCATGGCAGATATTTATGGTATCGGGGCCGTGGCTATCGTGGTGGGTATCATTATGAAATTTGTGTATCATTCCTTAATGCTCACATCCTTTGACGAGGAAATCGCTCGTACCGTAGGTATTAATGTGAACCGTGTGAACATGATCTTTGCAGTCCTAACAGCTTTAGTCGTTGTTATGGGGATGACCGTAGTAGGTATCTTACTAATCAGCGCCCTCATGATTGTACCAGTCGCATCGGCCCATCTGTGGAAACGAGGTTTCAAGGAAACATGGGGCATCGCTACCGTATATTCCGTAATATCCGTCATCGGCGGATTGTGCAGCGCTTTTTGGCTAGACTTTGCACCAGGCGGGACTATTGTGTTGACAGCCATTGGGTTGTATGTGGTGACATTCTTAGTGAATTTAGTGAAGTGCAGATAGGGATAAGATATAAAATAAGTATTGAAAGTATGGTAATCATATATCAGTCAACAACCTCACCTAATTGCATACTTTCATCAAAAACTATGGTATAATAAAGGCAATAGACAATTTTAGGAGGGAAACCATGACAGGAAATGAATTACGCCAAGCGTATTTGAATTTTTTTGAAAGTAAAGGACATTTAAAGCAGGAGAGCTATTCTCTTGTTCCAGATAACGACCCATCTTTGTTATTGATCGGTGCTGGTATGGCGCCGTTGAAACCATTTTTTACTGGTAAATTAGTGCCACCTTGTACACGTATTACGACGAGCCAAAAGTCAATTCGTACAGGTGATATTGAAAATGTAGGCCGTACAGCACGTCACCATACATTCTTTGAAATGCTAGGTAACTTCTCGTTTGGTGATTATTTCAAAAAAGAAGCCATCCATTGGGCATGGGAATTTTTGACAGAAGTCATCAAATTGGATAAAGAAAAATTATACGTTACTGTCTATCCAGATGACCAAGAAGCATATGACACTTGGCATAATGAAATTGGTTTACCAGAAAATCATATTAGCCGTTTAGAAGATAACTTCTGGGAAATCGGCGAAGGCCCATGCGGTCCAGATAGTGAAATTTTCTACGACTTAGGAGCGGAACGTGGTTGTGATGATCCAAACTGTGCGCCAGGTTGTGATTGTGACCGTTTCCTTGAAATTTGGAACCTTGTGTTCACGCAATTCAACCGTACCGCAGAAGGTACGTACGAACCATTGGCTAAGAAAAACATCGATACCGGCGCTGGTTTAGAACGTTTGGCATCTGTATTGCAAAATAAAGAAAGTAACTTTGAAACAGATTTGATTTTCCCAATCATTGAGGCCACAGCGAAAAAAGCTGGTGTTACGTATCATATTGATGCGAGCACAGACATTTCTTTAAAAGTTATTGCTGACCATATTCGTGCTATTGTGGCATTGATTGCTGATGGTGTGTTGCCATCTAACGAAGGCCGTGGATATGTACTTCGCCGTATTTTGCGCCGTGCTGTTCGTCATGGTCGTCTATTAGGTATTCAAGGACCATTTTTGGTACCATTAGTAGATAGCGTGGTAGATATCTTAGGTGGAGCTATCACGAACATCGTGGAAAAACAAGACTTTGTCAAACGTGTTGTAGCGAACGAAGAAGAACGCTTTAACCAAACTTTGGCATCTGGCCTAGATATGTTAAGCCAATTATTGGACACATTGAAAGCTGATGGTGCTACTACTGTACCTGGTCAAGACGTATTCAAATTATATGACACATACGGATTCCCTTGGGAATTGACAGAAGAAATCGCTCACGAAGCAGGTTTCACCATCGACCAAGCTGGTTTTGAAAGTGCCATGAACGAACAACGTACTCGTGCTCGTGAGGCTCGTGAAGATGTAGATGCAAAAGTGGCAACTCCAGATATTACACATTTATCCAATGAACATATTTCTGACGATGAAAGCGCTACAGCCTCCACTGTATTGTTAATCGGTGAAGGAGCGAAAGCCATCGATCGTGCCGAAGATGGACAAGATGTGACGATCATCGTAAAAACAACTCCATTCCATGCAGAAGGGGGCGGACAATTAGGTGATACAGGTTTCATCGTAGGTCCATTGGGCAAGGTAGAAGTACATACAGCGAAAAAATTACCAGAAGGCACGACTTACCATGTAGGTACTGTGGTAGAAGGTAGTATTTCTGTAAATGATGAAGTGACATTTGAAGTCGATGTTGAACGTCGTCAACATATGGCACGAAACCACACAGCTACGCACTTATTACATGCCGCATTGCGTTCTGTATTGGGCACTCATGTAAACCAAGCAGGGTCCTTAGTAACACCTGATTACTTGCGCTTTGACTTCACACATTTCTCCCCTGTTACAGCAGAAGAATTACAAACCATTACGAATATGGTGAATGAACAAATTCTTCGTGCCTCCACATTGGAAGTAGAAACTATGTCCATTGATGCAGCGAAAGCAAAAGGCGCGATGGCATTGTTTGGCGAAAAATATGGTTCCGAAGTACGTGTCGTATCTGTGCCGGAATTCTCCATCGAATTGTGTGGCGGTTCTCACGTAGAAAATACAGGCTTTATCGGTCAATTCCGTATCACTTCCGAAGGTGGTATCGGTTCTGGCGTGCGCCGTATTGAAGCGGTCACAGGTAAAGCAGCTCTTGCCTTAGCACAACAAGAAGAATACACGTTAAAATCTGTAGCAGCCCTTGTGAAAGCAAAACCGCAAGAAGTAGTAGGCAAAGTACAACAAGTGCTTGACCATGCGAAAGCAGTAGAGCGTGAGTTAGATCAAGCGAAAAAAGAATTGAACAGCGGTAACCTTGATGGTGTCTTAGCAGGTCAATTTACAGTAGGCAATGTGACAGCTGTGGTGGCATCTGTACCAGTATCTGATATGGGCGAATTGCGCGATATGGCGGACATGGTTCGTGATAAAATCGGCTCTGGCGTAGTTCTTTTAGGAGCCGCTGGTGATGATAAAGTCAACTTTGTCTGCATGGCTACGAAAGATGTAGTCGGCAAAGGTATTCATTGCGGTAACATCGTAAAAGCAGCAGCCCAAGCGGCTGGTGGCAATGGCGGTGGCCGTCCAGATATGGCACAAGCTGGTGGTAAAGATCCAGCAGCGATGGACCAAGCGTTAGCAGCAGGTAAAGAAGCAATCCAATCCATGGTTGGATAATCGTATGTATAGATGGGACTTTCAGTAGAACACTTAGGATAAGGAGGGATTATATGAATCTTTCAGATAAAACAATGGTGATT
>CAUUJQ010000036.1:0-8559 GCA_963545445.1 uncultured Veillonella sp.
GGAGATACCACTAGAATCATAGGCAGTACTATAATAGATTACTTGAAATACTGCACTCCGGACTCAAAGATGGGCATCACCAGATGTCCATCTATATTTTTATGCACTCCATATCCCGTGCGCTCTACGTGAGCCATTTTGCCCAATATATGACCATCAGGGCTTAGTACACTTTCAACATAGCCCATAGATTGGTTAGGATTCCAACGAAGGTCATAGGAGGGATGTCCCTGTGGATCCACATAGTGGGTGCCAATTTGTTGATTCTGAAGGAGTTCTTGCAATTGCTCATGGGTTGCCACGAATCGCCCTTCGCCGTGAGAAATTGGCACTGTATAGATCTCACCGATTCGACATTGACTGAGCCAAGGGGAGGCAGTAGATATTACTTTGGTATGAACCATGCAAGAAATATGTTGCCCTATGGTGTTGCAGGTCAATGTGGGGCTCTGTTCAGTGAGTGGCTGTATATGTCCACTCGGCAATAGGCCTAATTTGAGTAGTGCTTGAAAGCCGTTGCAAATTCCTAGGACTAATCCTTTACGTTCATATACTAAGGTGGAGAGGGATTCCTGTAAGTATGGATTCCTAAATAGTGTGGCTATATATTTGCCAGATCCCGCAGGTTCATCGCCACAGCTAAAACCACCGGCTAAGCAAAGCATTTGACACCGATCTAGGGCCCGTTTGAGAGCTACGATAGACTCTTGTAGCTCGTGACTTGTTCTATTGCGTAGGACCAGTGATTCCACAGTAGCGCCGGCAATGGTGAAAGCTCGTTCTGTTTCATACTCGCAATTGGTACCAGGGAAGATGGGGATGAGTACCCTTGGTGTAGGGGAAACTATAGAACGAGGGGCATAGAGATTACTCTGTTTTGCAATTCCTTTCCTAGAAGTCTTAGTACAGATTATTTGTTCATCAGGAGAAGTGGAGGATTGATCTAGGTTGCGAATAGGAAATACGCTGGACAAGCCACTTTCATAGGCGGTGCACAAGGTATCTAAGGATATGCTAGTAATGCCGAAGGTGAAAGCTGGTTCATCTTGGGTTGCCCCAATGGAATACACATGTGGCAAGGTTTGCAAGGTTTCACTGGTGGACGGGTCTACCTCGATGAGGATAGAACCCCGAAGGGGGTGGAACAAAATATCTGTGTCGCTATGAGGTAGATGGCTATTAGGAGATGCAGAATCCTTGCGCAACGTAGTAAATACTGTGGTTTCATAGATTTTCGATAAGGAGTCTAATCCATGTAAATCTAACGCACAGCCCACTCCATTGCCTAAGCACATTTTCACAAGGGCAGGACCGATGCCGTCTTGTTCCACTACGTAGGCACTGTAGATATAGCCATTTTGATTGTAGGTGCGTACTGTACGTACATGGTCACGGAAGGTTTCCCAGTCTGGTGTACCATCTGCTAGTTCAGGCACGTGTAGGCACAGGATGTGGTGGTTAGGTCCTTTCACATGGGGTGAGATAATGTGATCCACAGACTCCGTTGTGACCGCAAAGGAAATCACGGTAGGTGGCACTGTCATATCGAGGAAGGTGCCACTCATGGAATCCTTCCCGCCGATGGCGGCTATGCCCAGTTGTCGTTGAGCCTCATAGGCGCCTAATAGAGCAGACACAACCTTGCCCCAAGCGGTAGGAGTTTGTAATTTTTCGAAGTATTCTTGTAAAGAAAGGCAAACCTTTGTGATGTCTCCACCAAGAGCAGCTATTTTGGCAACGCTGAGAAGTACTGCATATTGTGCGCCGTGGTAAGGACTCCATTCCGATAGGTACGGGTCAAAGCCGTGGGTCATAATGCTTGCTGTAGTCGTATTGCCCTGTAGAACGGGAATTTTTGCGACCATCCCTTGGACTGGTGTTTTTTGATGTTGGCCACTGAAAGGGAATAATACCGTATTGCCACCTACTGTACTGTCGAACAGTTCGACTAACCCCTGCTGAGATGTTGTATTCAGCTGTGCGAGGGCTTGTGTAAATCGTTGTGTTAGGGGGTCACCTACGTATGGTGTTGTTGTCGGTACATGTGAGGTTATAGTGTTTAGTGATGAACTTCTATCTTTTTGTGATGTTGGTAGACTAATCGGCATGGACGGGCTAGCTTTATGTCTAGTTTGTGTACCTGTTAGACCTACTGGCTGTGGCGCCATCACATGGGCTATTGCCTCTTGTGGAGCTCCATTACTATTCAAGAACTGGCGATCTAGGTCAACGATAGTATCTCCATTCCATTCCATCACAAATCGCCCCGTTTGGGTGACATGACCTACGATGGTAGCATCTATATTTTCTGTATTGCAATGGGACTGAAAGGTATCCCAATGGTTAGGGGCTATAACACAAGCCATCCGTTCTTGTGACTCAGAAATAGCTAGCTCCGTGCCGTCTAAGCCAGTATATTTCGTAGGAATCTGATTCAGGTTGACATGTACACTGTCTGCTAACTCCCCGATGGCTACGGCTACACCGCCAGCGCCAAAATCGTTGCATCGCTTGATGCATGCAGTGACTTCTGGTATGCGGAATAGACGTTGTAGTTTGCGCTCCGTTAGGGGATTTCCTTTTTGTACCTCAGCGCCACATTGATGAATGGACTGCAGTGTATGTGTTTTAGAGGAACCAGTGGCACCACCACAGCCATCACGGCCCGTTTTGCCACCTAAGAGAATAATCAAATCGCCCACGGCAGGACTTTCACGGCGCACAGAAGACAGAGGAGCCGCACCGATGACAGCTCCTACTTCTAACCGTTTTGCGGCATAACCGGGATGGTAATATTCACGAATTTCGCCGGTAGGGACACCGATTTGGTTGCCATAGGAGGAAAATCCTTTGGCTGCCGTAGTAGTGATATACCGTTGTGGCAATTTCCCTGCTAGGGTAGATTCAAACGGTTGTAAGGGGTTGGCGCATCCGGTGACGCGCATCCCTTGGTATACATAGGCACGACCGCTGAGGGGATCCCGAATAGCACCGCCTAAACAGGTCGCAGCACCGCCAAAGGGCTCAATTTCTGTGGGATGATTGTGTGTTTCGTTTTTGAAATACAGCAACCATTCCTCTTCGTGTGTATCTACAGTGACGGGCACTCGGATGGTACAAGCATTCACTTCATCAGATACATCAAGGTTTTGTAATCGGCCTTGGTGTTGTAACTCTTTCATAGCAAGGGTGGCTATATCCATCAAGGTAGGCGCAGAGGAATGGTTCTTATTCCATGACTGGCGGCTGGATAGATAGCGTTCATAGGTAGCTTTCACGGGGGTGGTGAAAGGCGATTCATCAAAGGTGATATTTGTTAAGGATGTGTGGAATGTGGTGTGACGACAGTGATCGGACCAATAGGTGTCTAATACGCGAATTTCTGTGATGGTCGGATTTCGTCGCTCCTGTTGAAAGTACCTTTGTACCATCCCTAAATCGTCCATAGTCATAGCTAGTTGTAAGGATTGATGCAACGCCTGTAGCGCTTCATGGTCCATGGTTAGGAAGTGTTCTATTTCCCACACAGGTTCAGGTGTAGGCAATTCCTGTGTTAGGGTCGTAGGCATATGCAGGGAACTTTCACAGTCGTCGATGGAGCGAGTCAGATAGGCTCGAATGCGCTCGATTTGGTCAGTGGAAAGGGAATCCGAAAAGATGTACACACGAGCGGTCCGAACGGTGCTGTTCATGTGCGATGTGAGAAGGGACAAACATTGCTTCGCTGCCTCTGCTCGTGCATTGTATTGGCCAGGCATAGATTCTACGGCAATCACTGTATCGGCGTCTTTCCATGGCGAGGAGAAGGTGATGGTTTCTATAGGCGGTTCTGAAAAAATAGTAGTCGTCGCATGGAGAAATTCTTCTTTGGATACACCGGCTACATCATATCGATCGTACACAGTCAGGTGCGTGATGGACAGGTGTAGATCGTCCGATAGTTGTTGACGTAGTTGCTGTGATGTTGTGGCGTACTGCGGGCGTTGTGTGACATATAAACGATAGATTCCCATAGGAGCTCCTTATAGTGTTTTGATTGACAAGATAATTCTTATCTATAGTATACAAAGAATTGGGACATACTTCAAAAGGAATATCTATTGTTGAAGATAGGTGTTGAGCAAGTTATAATAAAGGTAGATTTGATAGGGCTATAATAGCATCCCCGAAGTAGGGTAGGAGTCATCATGAAATATGATAGTATACTAGATAAGTTTCAAGAAGAATGCGGTGTCTTTGGCATCTATGACAAGGTGGTACCAGTAGGTACCTATATATATGAGGGGCTCTTGGCATTGCAACACAGAGGGCAAGAAAGTTGCGGTATCGTTGTGGCAGACGAGACGGGATTGGCTTGTCACAAGTGGATGGGGCTTGTACAAGATGTACTTTCGCGTGATGTGTTTACATGGGAGGGCACCCCTGTGGGTCACGCAGGAATTGGTCATGTGCGGTATTCCACGTCAGGGATCAAGGGCGCACAGAATATACAGCCCTTAATGATGGACTCGAAATTTGGCCCCATTGCATTGGCTCATAATGGAACGATAATGAATGGACAGACTCTTCGCAAGCAATTAGAGGGAAAGGGAGTTTTGTTTCAAACGACCATGGATTCAGAAGTACTCATACAATTGGTGGCTCGATCTCGATGCAACACACTCGTAGAAGCGGTACAAGATATGGCTCACCGAGTCACAGGGGCATACTCTTTGGTTATATTGACAACTTCGGAACTGTTGGCGGTGCGAGACCCTATGGGATATCGTCCGCTTTGCATAGGGCGCACATCGGAAGGTGTTGTGGTAGCCTCTGAAAGTTGCGCCATTGATGCCGTACAAGGGACTTTCATACGGGATATAGAGCCTGGTGAAATCGTCTGTGTGGGCGAAGAAGGTCTACTAGATTCAGCGTATTTAACTGTAGGAAAAAGGTTGAGTAAAGACGAGGGAACTATAGAAAAAGGACTGACTAAAGACGAGGAAATCGTCAATAAGGACGTACAGATTGGTAGGAGTCCTCACACTTGTGTATTTGAATATATGTATTTTGCCAGCCCTCACAGTATTATAGATGGTCAACCTGTGGGAGAGGCTCGGTTTGAAATGGGGCGGCAATTGGCGCGGGAAACGCAGTATGAAGCGGATGTGGTGATGCCCATCCCTAATTCTGGGACCCTAGGCGCCAAAGGCTATGCGCAGGAGTCAGGGATTCCCTATGTGGAAGGGTTGCGAAGATGTCCGAAAGTGGGGAGAACTTTCATCAAACCTACCCAAGACGAGCGAGAGGAAGGAGTGCGCCAGAAGTTTGAGGTCCTACCTGAGGTGGTACGGGGGAAGCGAGTGATTCTCATCGATGATTCCATCGTGCGAGGAACTACTAGTAAGATCATCGTTCACATGTTGCGACAAGCGGGGGCGAAAGAAGTCTCCCTCTGTCTCACTTCAGAGCCTGTGCGATATCCATGTTATTACGGCATTGATACATCTCGGAAAGAAGAATTACTAGCTCACCAATTATCAGTGGAAGAAATTCGCCATTACATTCAAGCGGATCGATTGTATTTCCTATCCTCTAAAGGATGGAAACAATCCTTGTTGCATGTGCCTTCGAATCGATTATGCCAAGCTTGCTTTGATGGAGCCTATACAGCGCCTATCCCAGAAGAATAGAAAAGGAGTTACCTATGTCTTTGAATCAAACACCACTTACATACCTAGATGCAGGGGTTGATGTAGAAGCAGGAAATCAGTTAATAAAAAATATTAAACACCGTGTAGAGAGTACCTTTACCCCCGGCGTATTAGGGTCCTTGGGGAGCTTTAGCGGGCTCTATTCCCTAGGGGGTCACAACATGAAAGAACCAGTCCTCGTATCCAGTACGGATGGGGTGGGAACGAAAATTCACTTTGCAGTCCTACTGAATGAGCATCGTCAGATTGGGCAAGATTGTGTGGCCATGAGTGTCAACGATGTAGTGGCACAAGGCGCACGGCCTTTATTTTTTCTAGATTATATTGCAGTGGGAAAACTGGACCACACTCATATTGAAAGTATCATCCACGGCATTAGTGAGGCCTGTGAGGCATCGGAATGCGCCCTTATCGGCGGAGAAACATCGGAAATGTCTAGCTTTTATAGTGATGGTAATTACGATTTAGCAGGCTTTGCGGTGGGCATTGTGGATCGGGAACGGTGTATCACAGGAGACACCATTGAAGCCGGCGATATTGTCTTGGGCCTGCCCTCATCGGGACTTCATTCCAATGGATATTCCTTGGTGCGCCGCATTGTGTTAGAGCACAAGCAAATTCCCTTGGATACCTATATAGATGCCTTAGGGCGAACCATTGGAGAAGAAGTGCTAGAGCCAACGAAACTATATGTGAAACCTATCTTGCCTTTATTAGAAGAAAACTTGGTGAAAGGCATGGCACACATTACGGGGGGATCCTTTTACGACAATATTCCGCGCATATTACCAAAGGGATTAGGAGTGACTATCAACAGTGATGCGTGGCCCGTGTTGCCTATCTTTAAGGTGTTACAAGAGTGGGGACATGTAGAACCGAGAGAAATGTATCACACCTTCAACATGGGTATCGGAATGGTTTTGGTTGTGAAACCGGAGTTGGTAGAGCGTGTGGTGGAAGTGCTAGAAACGGAGCATGAGAAAGTCTATTCCATCGGCATTGTCACAGAAGGAACTGGGGAAGTAACCATCGTGGGAGAGGCCTTCCATGGCTAAGCGATTAGCCATGTTTGGCAGTGGACGAGGGTCGAATGCAGAAGCGATTTACCAAGCCATACAAGAGGGCACGATTTCAGCAGACATTGTAGTGATTGTGTGCGATCAACCACGGGCTAGATTAGTCCAATTAGGAGAACAGTGGCAAATCCCGATTCATGTGGTTCCACGAGACATGTACAGTTCCTTAGACGATTTTGATAGGGCCCTATTAGATGTCCTACGACCCTATGCAGTAGAGGGGATCATTCTAGCGGGCTTTATGCGTATATTAGGACCAACCTTTGTGAAAGCTTTCCCCCATCAAATATTGAACATTCATCCCTCTTTGTTGCCGAAATTTAAAGGTCTGCAGGCGCAACGCCAAGCCTTAGAGGCAGGTGTCAGTGAAGCGGGCTGTACCGTACACTTTGTAGATACAGGAGTCGATACGGGCCCCATCATTCAACAGGCAAAGGTACCAGTCTATCCAGATGATACAGTAGAAACCTTGTCAGACAGAATTTTACAAGAAGAACATCGCATCTATCCCGATGTGGTGCGCTTATTTTGCGAAGATGCATTGCGAGTAGAGGAGCATAAGGTACATATCGTCTCAGATAGTTACAATACATAAGGGAAGGTGATCATCGTGAAAGTTTGTATAATCGGCAGTGGAGGTAGAGAACATGCCTTGGCATGGAAATTACGTCGCAGTCCTTCTGTGACAGCAGTTTACGCCATACCTGGTAGTGATGCCATAGCGTCCATCGCCACTGTGGCAGATATAGAATGGAAGGATACCAGTGAGGTAGTGTCACAACTACTAGACTGGCAGATAGACTTAGTGGTCATTGGACCTGAAGCACCGCTCGTTGGTAGATTAAGCGATGTCATACGACAATCAGGGATTCCCGTCTTTGGTCCGTCCCAGGAGGCATCACAATTAGAAGGGTCGAAGGCATTTGCGAAGGCAGTAATGAGAGACTATGGTATTCCAACAGCTAAGTATGTTGTGTGTTCTGATGTGGACACCGGAAAATATATCATTCGCACATGGAGCTTGCCCATCGTTATTAAGGCAGATGGGCTGAAAGCGGGAAAAGGAGTCACCATTTGTGAGACTTTTACAGAAGCAGAAGAAGTATTAGAAACCCTTCTACAAGAAGATGGCGCGAAAGTTGTCATAGAGGAATATATGGACGGAGAGGAGCTGTCCTTTCTGTGCTTTGTGGACGGCACGCATGTAGTGCCCATGGTATGCGCCAAAGATCATAAGCGCATATTTGACGGCAATGAGGGACCCAATACTGGGGGCATGGGCGCTTATGCACCAGTGCCAACGGTAACTGAAGAGCTAAGAACAGAAATTCTAGACACTATTGTGCATCCTATTGTAAAGGCCATGCAACAGAGGAAGACCCCCTATGTGGGCTGCTTATACGCAGGCTTGATGTTGACAGAGGAAGGGCCTAAGGTGGTAGAGTTTAATGCCCGCTTTGGAGATCCAGAAACACAAGTCATACTGCCACTGTTGCAGACCGATTTAGGCCGTGTGCTCTATGCGACGGCTACGGGGAACCTAGGTGGAATGACACTTAAATGGTCATCCCAGACAGCGGTCTGCGTGATGTTAGCATCCCAAGGTTATCCTAATGCTTCACACAGGGGAGATAGGATTACAGGAGATGTGAGAACCATAACGGAAGATACCTTGGTATTCCATTCTGGTACGAAAGCTATGGGAGAGGATGAATTTGTGACTGATGGTGGTCGCGTTCTAGGCGTAGTAGGTCTAGGGGATACTCTCGAAGAGGCAGCGACTAAGGCCT
>CAUUJQ010000037.1:0-8492 GCA_963545445.1 uncultured Veillonella sp.
TGTCATTATTCATGCCTATCCTAACATTGGCTATGTAGCTGCAGATATCTATACCTTTGAAAAATCTGTAGAAACAAAAGTGATTATGAAAGAGTTACAACGATCTGTAGGGGCTGAAAAAGTAAAGGCCACTAGCATTCGTCGTGGTGACTTCGGCAATGAAAGAGATATGAAACCACGCAAGCGTACATCTCTGACTGCTATGGGTAGAGTGACCCGCACTCGCACTCGATTGACAAAAACAGGCAAAAACATTACTTCTAAAGGTGTCAAAGCAATCAAGAAAGTAATGGGCAACAATAAATAATATCGAACATAGCAACGGCTAGGTCCAAATCGGACCTAGCCGTTCTTTTGTTCGATATAATAAAGTATCATAGAAAGAGGCTGAACCCCGTGTATAATGTACTGGGTCCAGCCTTTGTCTATGTCTGTATTCTGTTATAACTGCAACGATAATTGTCTTCCGCTTGGTTCGTAGGCAGTGATTCTGACTCCTGATGTTTGAAACAATCGCTTCGATGCTTGCACTTCTCGTGTGTCTTTGTAATCATCGCGCCAATAAATGACCTCTTTAATACCACTTTGAATGATCGCCTTAGCACATTCATTACATGGGAACAATGTTACATAGATTTTACTGCCTTCTAATGAACCACCACGATAATTTAAAATCGCATTTAGTTCACTATGAACAATATAAAAGTATTTATTATCTTCGTCACGATTGCGATTCCAAGAAAACTCATCATCATCACACCCCAAAGGCATACCATTGTAACCGATGGATAAAATCTTATTGTCATCACTTACAATACATGCACCTACTTGGGTATTGGGATCTTTAGATCGTTGCCCTGCTAACATAGCAACGCCCATGAAATATTCATCCCAGCTAATATAGTCCTTGCGTTTTTCCATAGGAAACCTTCACTTATTTGACTACAATGTTAATTAATTTTTTAGGTACTACAATGACTTTTACAATTGTTTTACCTTCCGTAAACTCTTGTACGCGTGGCAATGCTTTTGCCGCTGCTTCTAATTCTTCTTTCGATACGGATACAGAAACGGTTAATTTGTCACGGACTTTGCCATTCACTTGGACAGCCACTTCTACTTCATCCACAACTAAGGCAGATTCTTCATATGTAGGCCAAGATGCTGCATGAACAGAGCCTTCAAATCCGCACTCATGCCAGATCTCTTCTGTAATATGCGGTACAAATGGAGCTAATAATAATGTTAATGTTTCAACTAGTTCTTTTGCTAAATCACCTTGCACTGTCTCATGGTTATCTTTGAATTGGTACATAGCATTCACCAATTCCATAACAGTACTGATAGCTGTGTTAAAGTTGAACTTACCATCTAAGTCTTCTGTTACTTTTTTGATAGCACGATGTAATTCACGGCGCAATGCTGTTTCATCTTTGGATAAGCTTTCACTATGTCCTACGGCACCTAGTTGCTGATAGGTGTCGATAATACGCCATACACGGCCTAAGAAACGGTATGAACCTTCGACACCTTGGTCGCTCCAATCTAGGTCACGATCTACTGGAGCTGCGAATAAAATGAATAAACGCGCTGTATCAGCCCCGTATTTAGCAATGATTTCTTCTGGGGATACTACATTGCCTTTGGATTTAGACATTTTAGAACCTTCTTTTAACACCATGCCTTGTGTTAATAAAGCTTTGAAAGGTTCATTCACTTCTACTAAACCGATATCATGAAGTACTTTCACAAAGAAACGAGCATATAATAAGTGCAAGATCGCATGTTCAATACCGCCGATGTATTGGTCTACATTCATCCAGTATTTCGCGATTTCTTTATTGAACACTTCTGTATCATTGCGTGCATCCGCATAGCGCAAAAAATACCAAGAAGAATCAATGAATGTATCCATTGTGTCGATTTCACGACGTGCTGGGCCACCGCAACATGGACATGTTGTGTTTAAGAAGTTTTCGGACGTTGCCAATGGAGAAATGGCGCCTCCATCAAAGGATACATCTTCTGGAAGTTTGACAGGCAATTGTTCTTCCGGCACTAATTGCTCTCCACATTTGTCGCAGTATACAACTGGAATTGGACAACCCCAATAGCGTTGACGGGAGATCAACCAATCCCGAAGGCGGAAGTTCACAGTTTTACGACCAGTTCCTTGTTCTGTAAAATAATCGCCCAACGCTTGGCGTGCTTCTTCTGATGTTTTACCGCTGAAGTCACCGGAGTTTACCAACACACCATCTTCTGTAAATGCACCCTCTAACGTTTGGAAATCCAAATCTTGGGCACTATTTTGAATCACCCAGTTCACAGGTAGGTCATATTTTTTTGCAAATGCATAGTCTCTTTCATCATGAGCAGGTACACCCATCACAGCGCCTGTACCATAATCGGCAAGTACATAGTTAGCAATCCAAATTGGCACTTCTTTGCCTGTGATTGGATGTGTTGCATAGGAACCCGTGAACATACCCACTTTTTCTGCTTCTGTGGATGTACGTTCAATGTCACTTTGATTGCGCAATGTTTCGATGAAAGCTTCTAATTCTGTTTTATTAGGAGCATCTTGAATCAACTCTTTTACATATGGATGTTCTGGAGCCAACACCACATAGGACACACCAAATACTGTATCTACTCGTGTTGTATAGACTTCGAAGGATTGATTAATTTTTGGCACATGGAAAGCAAATTGCGTACCTTCACTGCGACCAATCCAGTTGCGTTGCATCGCTTTTACACGGTCTGGCCATTGATCCAATGTATCTAAATCTTCTAATAGGCGATCTGCATAATCAGTGATTTTCAAGAACCATTGTTTTAAGTCTTTTTTCACTACATCGTTATCGCAACGCCAGCATTTTCCATCAATAACTTGTTCGTTTGCCAATACTGTGTGGTCATGTTCACACCAGTTAACTTTTGCTTCTTTTTTGTACGCTAAGCCTTGTTTGTAGAATTGTTGGAATAACCATTGTGTCCAGCGATAGTAATCATCTTTACAAGTAGCCACTTCACGGTCCCAATCATAGGACAAGCCCAATTCCTTTTGTTGGCGCGTCATATTGGCAATATTATCTAATGTCCAATCTTTAGGGGATACACCATTTTTTATAGCTGCATTTTCTGCAGGCATACCGAAGGCATCCCATCCCATTGGATGTAATACATTAAAACCACGCATTTTTTTGAAACGCGCTACTACATCACCGATGGAATAGTTACGCACATGACCCATGTGTAAGTTGCCAGATGGGTATGGGAACATTTCTAACACATAATATTTTTCTTTACTTGGGTCATATTCTGTTTTAAACACTCCAGACTCTTCCCAATATTGTTGCCATTTTTTCTCAATGTCTTGTGCCACGTATTTCTCGTACATGTTATGCCTCCTCAATTGTATGTATTAATACATTAAAGTATACTCTAAATCTTAGTCTTTAGGCAAAGACTTTTTTCTTTCGACTCTGTATGCGGTTTCTTAAACTTCAACACAATCTCTTTACCATCTTTCGACACTGTAGTGACTTCTACACCCTTTGTATCTTTGGATTTCTTTTGTTTCTCTTTTTTATGTTTCTTTTCTTTTTTGGAATCTTTTTTTGAATGTTTCTTACTATCCTTTTTAGAATCTTTCGACTCTGAAAGTACTTGACCTTGTTCCGCTTTAGCGGTGGATGCTCCGTCTAAGGCAAAACTCATCACCGGCCATACATCGCTGGCTTCAAAGCCTTTACGCCACGCAGCCACTCCAGCTAGTTGTAGTTCTTTGACAAGACCTAATTTATAGCTTAAGGACTGAGGATCTTCAAACCAAATTTTTGTGACGATTCCTTCATAGGGCTTCTTCTCGTCGTAGATACCATACACTCCATTGATATTGGTGAGGGCCAAATAATTGCCTTTTAATCGGTCATCCCAACGCATGACATCTCTGTATTCTCGCTCTAACTCCAAGGCTTTCGTCATAGATAGAGTTCTGCTCTTCGCTTTGCCTTGCCAAGATCCTTTCACAGGAACGGACCATTCTCGCATATAAAATGGCACCCCTAGTACTAGTTTTGATGATGGTACCTCTGAAAGCATCTGCTCCGTATGGCTACGCACCCACGGATAGGATGCGACAGGACCTGCCTTGTCGCTTGATGCCCAAGTTTCATCATAGGCCATGAGTACCACATAGTCCACAGCATCCGCATAGGCCTTACGATCATAGACTAAGGACCAGTTCTCACTCGTAGAGTAACCCGTGACATCTATGGAGCTATGCAGATTATAGTCCCGCAAGCCTTTTGCTAAAAAGTCAACGAACTTAGTTAACTGTTTTTTGTCCTTGTAATGCACATTTTCAAAGTCAAAATTATACCCATCATAACCGTATTCTACAGCATAATTGATAAGGCCTTGTTTATACCGGTCCCACTGAGATTCGTCATTCAAAATCTGGCTAGTCATATCTGGGTCAAACTGATTCGTAATGAGTGGCCACACACGATAGCCCTTTTCCTTGTATCCATTCACGTACTCGTATGATAGCTTTGTACTTGGTTTCAAGCCCGTCGTATCTAACTCAAACAAACTAGGGGACATAATGGATGTACCATGTTGTACATATTTCTTGTCATACGCCGTATCTGACACAATAGGATCAAATACCATAGTTATGGGTAATGTAACTTCTTGTTTTTCTGGTACTTTCAACAAAGGCCCCACATATGGAAGTGATTCCGTTGTTGTACTTGTACTTGAAAGTGTTGGAAAGGGAATGTGTATGGTTGCCTCTGCCATTTGATAGACCGATAGCAAACCAACTGCTGAGATTCCTAACACCATATGTTTCATATATTGTAACTGTTTCATAAGCGCTCCTTTAACCTTTATATTATATCACATTTCCCTCATATATTGGGAACACTATACTATTTCTATAAAATTTATGATACACTACAAAGGTAGGAATATTATAAGTATATTACACAGAAATAATTAGGAGGTACTATGTATCAATATTTATTTTTTATCGGAGGCTTTCCTGTACGGGCCTACGGATTGCTTCTTGCCCTAGGCATCATAAGCGCTGCCATCGTAGGTTACTTTATCATGAAAAAAGATGGCCGTGGATGGGAAAAGCATATGGTGGATTTCACCATCACCGTTGCCATTGCTGGTATTATCGGTGCCCGTTTATGGGATGTGTTCTTCTTTGATTGGGGCTATTACCATAATCATCTACTGGAAATTCCTTTCGTTTGGCAAGGTGGTATGGCCATCCAAGGCGGCGTCCTATTCGGTGCTATTGCCGGTATCTATTATTTAAAACAACAACAAGTTGATCCCTGGGCCTTTGCCGATTTATTTGCTCCTGCTCTTATGGTGGGTCAATCTGTAGGTCGCATGGCAAATGTCATGAATGGTGATGCTTTTGGACATCCCACAGGTGGCAACTTTGGCATACTCTATCCAGAAACTACATTAGCATACCGTACCTATGGAAATCAGCCATTATGGCCTGCTGAAATCTGGGAAGGTCAAGTGGACATCATTCTATTTGTGATTCTACTCTTGGCCAATGTATTCCCCCATAAAAAGGGCCAAATCTTCTGCTTATATGCCTTCTTGTATTCTGGGTTGCGATTCTTCTTAGAATTTTTACGAGGAGATTATGTGAACCTTACATTAGGTTTTAAATCGGCACAAGTAACAAGCTTAATTGTGATGGCTGTGTCCTTTGGAGTTTGGCTATACCTTCACTACAAGGGAACAACAGATACACATGTATTCCCTCCTGTGAAAGGCAAAAAAGGGAAATCATAGTATGTAAGCTCAACATAACAACAATTCAATCATATATACAAAGAGGAAAGGATGCTCACCCCAGCTCCTTTCCTCTTTTTCTTATCTATTAAAATATTACAAAGTACAAAATTTTGTTACTTTTGTTACCTTTGTATACCTAACGTTGTATGCCGAATCCGGCACAAAACCATTAACTAGTCCAGTAAATTTTCTGCTGTAATTAATGTTTCTAGTTCCTCCAAAGCACGTTGTGCGATTAATGCATTTTTCTCTTTTTTCTTCCGTACTTTAGCTCCCCATGGCTCCATAATACCAAAGTTCACATTCATAGGTTGGAAATTAGATCCCTCATAGGCGCTAATATAATGGCTCAATCCGCCTAGAGCTGTTGTTTTCGGGAAGGTAACAAAATCTTTTCCTTCTATCATACGCGCCACTTGAATCGCTGCCATCATACCTGCTGCAGCCGATTCTAAATAGCCCTCTACCCCTGTCATTTGACCGGCAAAGAATAGTCGAGGATCCGACTGTAATTGGAAGGCATGATTTAATAACTCAGGGGAGTTGATATAGGTGTTGCGATGCATCACTCCATAGCGGACAAACTCTGCTTGTTCCAATCCTGGAATCATTTGGAATACTCGTTTTTGCTCGCCCCATTTTAAATGTGTTTGGAATCCCACTAAGTTATACATAGTGGCCTCTTTATTTTCTTTGCGCAACTGCACTACCGCATGCCACTCTATATTGTTCCGTGGGTCTACAAGGCCTACCGGTTTTAATGGTCCATACCGCAATGTATCTACCCCACGGGATGCCATAATTTCTACAGGCATACAACCTTCAAAGTAGATTTCTTTTTCAAAATCCTTTGGCTGTACTACATCTGCCGTTGTTAATGCTTCATAAAATGCGTCATACTCTTCTTTTGTCATAGGACAATTTAAGTAATCTGCATCCCCCTTATCATAGCGGGACGCAGCAAAGACCTTGTCATAATTTAAGGACTCTGCTGTCACAATGGGAGCGGCTGCATCATAGAAATAAAAATCTTTTGATCCTGTTAACTCTTTAATCTTAGCGCCCAGCGTTTCTGATGTTAAAGGGCCACTAGCAAAAATCACAATGCCTTCACTAGGAATCTCTGTGACCTCTTCATGAATAACAGTAATTAAAGGATGGTCTTTAATACGTGTGGTGACCCTCTCACTGAAAGCATGACGGTCTACTGCCAAGGCACCACCTGCTGGTACTTGTGTTGCATCAGCAGATTCCATGATTACAGAATCTAAGCGTCGCATTTCTTCTTTCAACAAACCCACTGCATTTTCAATTGTGTTTGCTCGCAAAGAGTTAGAACACACTAGTTCCGCGAATTGATCTGTATGATGTGCTGGGGATGATACTTTCGGTCGCATCTCATAGAGATGAACTGGTATCCCTCGTTTAGCCAACTGATAGGCTGCTTCAGATCCGGCAAGACCGGCCCCGATAATTGTTACAAAGTCTTTCATTCTGTATCTTCTTTCTTACTTCTAGATTTACATTTCGGTCTTGTTTCGCAATCAGGATTGGAACAAAACTCTTTACGATTGCCATTCTTATATACTTTTTCAGCCAATAAGCTACCACAAACAGTACATGTTTTATCGATTGGTTTATCCCACATCGTGAAGTCGCAATCAGGGTATCCTTCACAGCCATAGAATAGACGGCCTCGTTTTGATTTGCGCTCTAAAATCTCATGAGATTTACATTTAGGGCATGTAACACCGGTGCTGACAGTAATAGATTTAATATTTCGACAATTCGGATAATTCGAGCAAGCTAGGTATTTCCCATAAGGACCTAGTTTATACACCATTTCATGTCCACATTTTTCACAAAGAACACCGCTCTTTTCTGCTTCAATTTGAATTTTTTCTGCTGATTCTGCCGCATATAATTCCTCTTCAAACTGTTCATAAAAAGAGTGAATCACGGCTTCATAGAAATTGGTACCCTGTGCAATATGGTCCAACTCTTCCTCCATAGAGGCAGTAAACTTAGTATTGATAAACTTTCCAAAATGAGTCGTTAAAAACTCAACCACAGCAAATCCCAAGTCAGTAGGCACAAATTGTTTATCCTTCCGCTCTACGTAATTGCGCTTTAATATCGTGTCAATAGTGGCCGCATAAGTACTTGGACGTCCTATGCCTTGTTCTTCCAAAATTTTGATCAACCCTGCCTCTGAGTATCGACTTGGTGGTTGCGTAAAATGTTGAATCCCTTCCATAGATACTGGCAAAATTCGTTGACCTTTTTCAAAATGAGGTAATACGGCTGATGGCTCTTGGTCATCCTTATTCAGTTCTTCATAGACTTCGGTGAAACCGGTGAATAACACTCTGGATCCCACCGATTTTAATGTATACTCATCGATGGTAAATGTCATCGTCACAGTTTGCGTTTTTTGTGGTGCCATTTGACTGGCTAAAAAGCGATTCCAAATCAAAGTATACAACTTTAATTCATCTCCAGATAGATACGGTGCTACCATCTTAGGTGACAATTCTAGCATAGTTGGTCGAATCGCTTCATGCGCATCTTGGGCATTGGATTTTGCCCCGAAAACATTGGGCTTCGTTGGGTAAAATTCAGGCCCATAGGTTTTCAAAATATAGTCTGTTGCC
>CAUUJQ010000038.1:0-8306 GCA_963545445.1 uncultured Veillonella sp.
TATGGCTCCTCGAGTAGGACTCGAACCTACGACCGATCGGTTAACAGCCGATTGCTCTACCTGCTGAGCTATCGAGGAATAATACAAGAGTTATTATATAGCACTTGCAAATAAATTGCAAGTGTTTTTTACAAATACTACATTTTCACTTCGTGTAAATCTAGTAAATTCGCTAAAAACTTGGAATTTTCTAGTCTACTAGCATGCATGGCATCTTCGATGGCTTCGCTCATTAGCTCCGCCGCCAAAGTGCCTACTACATTCACATCTGCTACTACAGACTTAGGTATCCCACGAAGACTTTCACTCACAACAGAATCCACTATAGTGCCTAGCTTATCATAAGGCACAGCATTACTTTCAGAGTCCACTATAGTACCGGACTTGTCAGAATGAACAACACTACTTTCAGAATCTACAGCCACAGAAAAAGCGTAAATGGTATCCCCATCAGACAAAGTCCCCACTGGTCGAATGGACCGCGCATAGCCATTGGTGGCCATCATGGCAATTTTCGTCAATTCGCCTTTGCCAAATTGCGCATTCATCACGATAGCCCCGATGGTCGTGTTTCCTTTTTCCATGCTTAGCACCGCTTCACCTTGGGAATGACTGCCCTGTAACACCTCATGCCTTACGTTAGTTTTTGCAGATTCACCTAGTAGAGGTGTACTTTCACTCCGACCTTCATATTGGTCAAACAGGAGCTGACACGCATCCAATATGTGCTGGCGTTCTTCGTCCATGACGCCCCCTAGGGCACGTCCCTGTCGATCGTACACATTGCCGAAGGCATTCACTACCACCACAGCGCCCACCACGAGATTTCCTAGTTTTGCCGCCGCATAGCCGATACCGCCCTTCATAGCCCGTTCCATTCCGCACACCTTACCTACAGTCGCCCCTGTGCCAGCCCCCACATTGCCAGACATAGGTTCTGTGCTTGTGAAAGTCCTTTCACAGGCATCATGAGCCATCTCCGCGGTAGGTCGTGCTTTCGGGTTGCCATAAGACAAGTCATAGATATCACTTTGGCATACAATGGGAACCACTCCATAGGCTGTAGGAAAGCCAATATTCCGTGCTTCTAAGGATTGCATGACACCATCACTAGCGCAAAGGCCAAAGGCGGAACCCCCACCTAGAACCAAAGCATTTACTGGCGTTGGCGCTGTCGTCGGATCTAGGACGCCACTTTCACGGGCAGCAGGACCACCGCCACTAATATGCACACCACCTTGTGCCCCTTGAGGAAAACGCAATACGGTCAACCCCGTTTTACCAATCGTATCTGTAGCATTGCCTACCTTTACAAAATCTATTTCATTCCATGATATGCGTTCCATCGTCAGCTTTCTCTCCTTTATACAAGCCACATTATCCTATGTATATCTCTCACTTCTATACCACATTGTTCTAGCTGTCATCCCACACTACCTCAATGTCTTACTAACATACTAAAACCTATCTGTTTCAGTATACAACTATATACCCCCATCATAGCACAAACAGGCACCTCTTTCTACTAGAGATACCTGTTGATGATTAGTTATGCGCTTCTACTTTCAAAATCGCTTCTGTGAGCAATTCTTCTGTCACCACATACGGGCTGATGACCACATCGCGGACGGAGGCCGCTTTTTTCACGATCATCGGGATATGTTCTTTCGTTAATCCCATATCTGAAAGCTTCGTAGGCCACCCAATTTGACGATACACTGGCAACCAGCGATCCAACTCGTCATCTTGCTTGTCTGTTGCCAATAATACTAATAAACCGTAGGCTACCATTTCCCCGTGAAGATGGTTTTCTTCTGTATGCGGATCTTCGGCACAACCGTAGCACACAGCATGAGCGATGGTACTGTTGAAATCTCCCGGCATACATCCAGATACAATACCCGTTGTCAAAATAACTGCCATCACTAGTTCATCAAAGAGACGATTCCGTTCCCCTTGCTCATTGGCCGTAAGGGCTTCACGACCATGGGCGAAGATTGGCTCTGCACACATCTTAGACAGGGATAACCCTACTTGCACATTATAGGACAAATCTCGCCCCCGTGTAGCCATATGTGTTTCATAATGCTTGGCGATGGTGTCACCCATGCCCGCCCAGAAATAGCGACTTGGGGCTTTCACCAAGATATCTGCATCGATAAACGTATGTGCTGCGGGACGTTTCATGAACGCAACGCTGTCGAAAGTATGGTCCAAAGTATAAATCGCAATCGCTTCGGACGTAGCTGCACAAGTGGCCGCAATCGTAGGCACGGTGATAACTGGAATGTCGCCTAACTCGATACTGGTCAATTTCGTAGTATCTAAGGCTTTACCCCCGCCGACACCGATTAGAAAATCTGCCGATTGTAATGTTTCTTTTTTAGCTAACGCATCCGTTACGGCATAGGCGCATTCGCCACCAAAATGCACTACCTCTAATACTTCAATGCCCGCACGTTCTAAAGCCGGTTGCAAGAAAGGTAGTGCCACAGATAAAGATGTATCTCCACCGATAATGACAGTTTTTGTGCCCAGTTGTTTTGTATACTCTCCGATAGTATCAAAAATTTCATGTCCCCCAAAGCTATAGCTTGGTAATGTATGTACAGGTCTCATTCAATCATCCTTCCTATGAGTCCACGTAGTGTGTACTATTGTATATTAAAACGTAATACAAAATATTATAGGACGATTGTGGGGAAAATGCAATCACTATAGGAGATAGGTATACATAGTTCTATGGTTATATATGTTTGCTATGAAAGTATTAACACACCCGATTCACAGGTTCCCCTTTTAGGAATGCCACAATATTATCCATCACGATGTGTGCTCGCGTCACAAAGGCTTCTTGGCTAGCAAAGGCAATATGCGGTGTTAATACTGTACGAGGTGCATCGCATAATGGATGGTCTGTCGGGATTGGCGGTTCTACTTCAAACACATCGATACCTGCCCCACGTAGTTTGCCTGCTTTCAACGCCTTAGCTAGTGCTTCGTTATCTACCACAGGCCCTCGCGCTGTATTGATCAACACCGCTGTCTCTTTCATCACATCAATGCGCTTCGCATCGATTAAATGGCGTGTGGCCTCTGTCAATGGCACATGCAACGATAGAATATCTGCTTCTCGTACCACTGTGTCTAGGTCTGCAAAAGTAATCCCTTCCGCCACTAACTCCGATTTTTCTGAACGATTATAGGCGATAACCTTACAACCAAAGGCCTTCGCGATGCGTGCCACCGCACTGCCTATTGCGCCAGTTCCTACGACACCGAAGGTTTTACCATGCAGTTCAAATCCAGGCAGTCCCTCTTTAGTTCCTCCTGTACGTGTACGACCATCACAAGGTAATACATTGCGCAATACAGAAATGGCTAATCCAAATGTTAATTCTGCCACCGCTTGCGTAGAATAGCCCGCTGCATTGCTCACGACGATACCTTTTTCACGGCATGCCTCCAAATCGATGTGGTCCACTCCTGTGAAAGCCACAGAAATAAACTCTAAACTTGGACATTGGCGAATGATGTCGCCAGATAAGGGTTGATTTGCCAAGATAATGATCGATGCCTCACGAACACGATCTAGTAATTTCACTTGGTCAATTTCTTTCGTAGTATGTACGACTAGTTCATATCCTTCCGCTTTGAACGGCTCTGCCAAGGATTGTAATACTGTTTCGGAAACTCCTAATGGTTCCATCACAACAATTTGTTTCATGGGATAACCTCACTTTCATAGATAGTAAGAACAAATTAATTCGTCAAACTACGTCCTGGCTCAGGAATACGTATTTATGTTAGTTTCATTATAAAATATAGTCATACAAATTTCAACGAATATCTAAAAATCCTTGACTTTCAGTATAAACTATGAAATAATAGTACGATTTGTGAAACAAGGAGGTTCCTATGGCAGATGATCGTTTAATTGTAGCCTTAGATGTGTCCTCGATGGAAGCCATGACATCCATCGTCACATCCTTAGGCGATTCCGTCAGCTATTATAAAGTTGGTATGGAACTATTTTATGCAGCAGGTGAGCAAACTGTAGCCTATTTGCGAGACCACAATAAATCTGTATTTCTTGACTTGAAATTACATGATATCCCGAATACTGTGGCTCACGGCATTAAATCCTTAACACGGCTAGGCGCCAAGCTCATTACCATCCACAGCCAAGGCGGCAAGGTGATGATGGAGGCTGCTATGAAAGCGGCCAAAGAACAAGCCGAAGAGCTTGGCGTGGAGCGTCCAAAGCTATTGGCTATCACAGCCCTAACGAGTTTTGATGACGAAAATTGGTCCGCGATTGGTGGCTCATTACCTATTTCAGAGCATGTTGTAAAGTTAGCGAAACTAGCCAAAGAAGCTGGTGTCGATGGTGTGGTGGCATCCCCACTGGAAGCGAAGCTCATTCGAGAAGCTTGTGGCGAGGATTTCTTAATCGTTACCCCTGGTATTCGCCCATCCTTTGCAGCTACCAATGACCAAAAGCGTATTGCTACACCAAGTAGCGCACTACAAGATGGGGCATCTCGCATTGTGGTAGGTCGACCAATTACACAGGCAGAGAACCCACAAGAAGCAGTTCGTTTAATTATTGAGGAAATGGAGACAGTTCAAAAATGATGACAGAAGACAATGTAAAACAATTATTGATCGATACACAAGCTATTTTAGAAGGACATTTCTTGTTAACGTCCGGACTTCACAGCCCTATGTATGTGGAAAAGTTTAACGTTTTATCCCATCCAAAATACACAGAGAAATTATGCCAAGAATTAGCTCGCCGTTTTGAAGACCAAAACGTAGAACTTGTGATTGGACCTATGACTGGTGGCATCTTGTTGGCCCACGAAGTAGGTAAAGCTTTAGGCACTCGCGCTATCTTTACAGAACGGGAAAACGGTAAAATGACTTTACGCCGTGGTTTCCGCATTGAAAAAGGTCAACGCGTTCTCATCGTAGAAGACATTGTCACTACAGGCGGTTCCGTTCGTGAAGTTGTTGACGTAGTGAACGAAGCTGGCGGCGAAATCGTTGGCGTTGGTTTACTTGTCAATCGCAGCGGCGGTAAAGCTGACTTCGGTGTACCAAATGAAAAGGTACAAGCTTTATTGAACTTAACAGTACCTACCTTCCGACCTGACAATTGCCCGCTATGCCAAGACGGCGTAGCCATGACAGAACGCGGTAGTAAACATATTAAGTAAAACTGAATCTATACAAAATATAAAAAAGGAACTATGCAAAAATCATTTGATCTTGTATAGTTCCTTTTCTTATATACTGGGGCAATCTATTCACAGTCTATATATCTAGTTGACTATCTACAGTATCTGACATAACCAACTAGGGCTGATACATTACCCGTTATATCCTTTAATTTTTAATGCTTCTACTAAGCGATGTAATGCCACCATGTACGCAGCCAGTCTTGGGTATACTTTAAATTCTTCTTGCATAGCCCATACTTCTTCGAAGCTTTTCTTCATGTTTTTTGCTAATTTTTCGTTGACTTCTTCTTCAGACCAGTAGAAACCAGCTTTGTTTTGTACCCATTCATAGTAGGATACGACTACGCCACCGCCATTGGCTAAAACGTCTGGCAATACAGGAATACCTTTTTCAAAGAAGTATAAGTCAGCATCTTTCGTTAATGGGCCATTGGCACCTTCTAAGATTAACTTCGCTTTCACTTCTTTCATATTCGCTTCGTTCACTTGGTTTTCCAAGGCCGCTAAGTATAATACGTCTACGTCCAATAACAACAAGTCTGGATTAGGAATGCGTGTCATGCCTGGTTCTTCATAACCTTCCAAAGAACGGCCATGAGAATTTGCATATTCATAGGCTTTTTCTACATCGATGCCATTGGCATTGTATAGAGAACCATGTACGTCACCAATGGCAACGATCTTAGCTCCTTCACGATGCATCAACAAAGCGCCCACGGAACCTACATTACCAAACCCTTGTACAGCAATGGTTAAATCTTTTATCGATTTACCTTGTTTTTCCAAGTAGGAAAGCAATATAAACATACAGCCTCGGCCTGTTGCTTCATTGCGACCTAAGGAGCCACCGATGGCTAATGGTTTACCTGTGACGATACCCGGTGTCCATTGACCTGTTAAGGCGCTGTATTCATCAACGATCCAAGACATGATTTGTGGATTTGTGTTCACATCAGGAGCTGGCACATCTCGTTCCACCCCAATGATAGGCGCAATTTTACGAACGAAACCACGTGTTAACCGTTCCAACTCTCTTTCACTTAACCGCTTAGGGTCTACTTTGATACCGCCTTTACCACCGCCATATGGTAAGTGAGCGATGGCATTTTTGATGGTCATCCACGCACCAAGCGCGCGCACTTCATTTTCGTCTGCATCTGGGTGAAAGCGTAATCCACCTTTAGAAGCACCAAGAACAGAGCTATGTTGACAACGATAGCCAGTGAATACTTCCACATGTCCATCATCCATTTGTACAGGGATGGCCACGTTCATTTCACGTTCAGGGTGACGCAATACTTCATAATCATTGCGTGGAATGCCCAATGTGTCCGCTGCCAAGTCTAAGGTTTGCAGCATATTTTCGTAAGGATTGTAATGTGCCATACTATCACCTCGTTTTACATAGAATATACTATTGTGTATACCCTAATAGTAGCACAACTCATCCCATATGACTATAGGTTTTCAAAAATTCCTATTTATTTTATAGGTAAATTAAAATGTTAAAAATACTTTGTAAACATTTCTAAGGAAGATACGCATGCTATCGTAGCAAGGTACAGGTAATAAAAAGCTGATTCTATCACGAATCAGATAGAATCAGCTGTTCTTTAGCATTAAAAAATTGTCGACAACTCAAATATCCTGCCATAGCAATAGCAATGGATATGGTTGAAAAAGACATAAAAATGACGATAATCTGGTATTTGATGGCCTCCATAGGACTCATGCCTGCCAAAATTAAACCAGTCATCATCCCTGGCAAGGCCACAATGCCCAATGTTTTCGCACTATCTATGGTCGGTTGCAAACTAAATATAAGGGCGCTGCGTAAGATTGCTTTACAGGACTGCATAGGAGTAGCGCCTAAGGCTAGCTTAATTTGAATCTCTTGCTGTCGCCCCTTAAAGCTCGTTGTAATTTGGCGGAAACACAATCCTACTGCCACCATAGCACCCGACATGACCATGCCTCCTACAGGAATCATTTGATACGGCGTAAAGGATAAGACATTAGCACTTAATAATACTGCTAACGTAAGGACAGCACCAATACCGATGCTGACCCCTGCAATCCATGAAGCAAGTTTGATGCCAGCTCCTCGTTTACCTCCATTGATAGCGGCACTGATCAGCATCACCAACAATACACCGCCAGTAAACAAAGGATTGTCCGCACCAAAAATGAAATGCAATACATACCCTACGACTACTAGTTGCACTACCGCTCGCAAGGCACTATGCAATATTTCTAGTTCTAACCGCATTTTCTGCTGATAAGACACGACAACGGCCATGGCGATAAGCACGGTTGCCATCATTAAGGATTCATTCGATAAGGCATTAAAGCTCCCCATGTAGCACCTCACAATCTGCAATATATCCATCTTTCACAGTAATACGACGTTGCCCCATACGAACACTTTGGTCTAGATTATGGGTCACCTGTAACAAGGTCAAGCCTTCTTTATGCAACTGCATAAGACCTTGTTCTACCCACTCCGTATTTTCTGTGTCCAAGGCAGACGTCACCTCATCTAATAGCAACACTTCAGGGGCAAACAGTACACTACGAATCAAGCAAATTCGTTGCATTTCGCCACCGGATAACTCCGTATTCGACTTCTCTAACAACTGTAGATCCACATGAAACAAATCGAATAGTTCTTTGATTCTTGCTTCGTCAACAGAACGACCTCGCATGGTAAAAGGAAAGGCCAGATTCCCTCGCACGGTTTGTCCAAACAAGTAGGGTTGTTGGAAACAGTACGCCACTCGTTGGCGATACTCTGTCGGTGCATAGCATTCAATAGGCCTACCTTTAAAGAAAATCGTACCTCCCGTAGGAGATACCAAGGAACTTGCCAATTTTAATATCGTACTCTTACCGCTCCCAGAAGGCCCTACAATAGTGATGCTTTCACCTTGTTGAACCTCAAAAGAAATATCCTGTAAAATCTGACGACCATGAATCTCTAAAGAGATATGTTCAAAATGTAATAGTGCCATTATGTACGCTCATTATAAAAATTATAAATCGATAACTAGTTCTACTGGG
>CAUUJQ010000039.1:0-8304 GCA_963545445.1 uncultured Veillonella sp.
TAGAAGATAAAGTTAGGTCATATTTAGAGGTACTTTTATGAAAAAACTAACCACATCTATTTTACTAGCACTATTCAGTGCTACAATCTTCACACCAACCCATGTAGAAGCCAGTTGGTTGTCTAAAGCGTGGGAAAAGATTGAAAAATCTTGGAATGAAGCGGGGCAACAAAACAGCTCTACCGAAACGAGTGAAACATCTACGAGTGCGATTCGTTTGCCACAAAGGTCAGAGTATCCAAGTAGTTATATACAAGATCTTACTATTGCAGGTGTCCCAGTGGGTGCTCAATATAGTGAAATACGAAAATCTTTAGGGGCACCGACAGCAGAAGCAATGTATAATCCACATGTATCTAGAGTTCCTAATATATTTATGCGATATGGTGGGATAACCTTTGAAAGTGTTCACGGAGGCTTTGATAGAGCAGGAATGATTACAGTGGTGAATCGGGATGCTGTAACTCACAGGGGGATTGCAGTAGGTGATTCGTTAGAAGCAGTGTATAAGGCATATGGTAGACCTACTCATATCAATAGTAGAAATGATTGGTTCTATGGAGCTTTTATATGGGCATCAGATGCAAAAAGCGGTATCACTTTTGAAAATGATGGAAATAAGGTAACTAAGATTAGGGTTATTAATTCTTGATGTTATTATTTAAATCACCCAAAGGAGGCACAACATGAACACAACTAAATCATTTCAAACTTCCTCCTCTCTCCGCCAATTCACACTCCCTCAACACACCCCCATCACCTACGAATACTCTCCCCTCCTAGATCACTTCCCTCTCACTCACGGCGTGACGTATCGTTATGGCGGTGTTAGTGAAGGCAGTTTTGATAGTTTCAACATGGGTCTTCATGTAAATGATGATGCGGAGGCGGTGGCAGAGAACCGTCAGCGCTTAGCACAGGTGCTAGGGGCGGATCCGAATCATTTGACGTGTGGTGAGCAAGTGCATGGCGTTGGTGTGACGAGGGTAACGGAGGAGCTCGTGGGTCGAGGTGCTTTCAGCTGGGACGATAGCATTCCAGATAGTGATGCGATTCACACGAACTTGGTGAATGTGCCCTTATTGCTACTGGTGGCGGACTGTGTGCCGGTCCTCGTCTATGATGCGGTGCATCATGCGGTGGCGGTGGTTCACGCAGGATGGCGTGGTGCCATCGCTCACATTGTGGAACGCACCATGGACAGCATGCACGATGCGTACGGCACGATGGTGTCGGACTGTTACTTGTTCATCGGTCCTTCCATTGGGGCGGACTCCTTCGAGGTCAGTGAGGATATAGCAGAACAATTCCGCCATGACATGCATGACTTGGGACTTTCACAGGTGGATGATATCGTCCGGTACAGGCAGCGACCAGGTCAAGAGGCACCGACACCGCATGTGGATCTGAAAGGATACATCGCCGCCTGCGTGGTGCAGAAGGGTGTGCCATTAGAGCAAGTGTCGTTGTCATCCACTAACACGATGACCACTGATGGATGTTACTCGTACCGACGAGATCAAGGACGTACAGGTCGCATGGCTATGTTCGCTGTCTTGCGAGAGAAAGACTAGGATTAAATACTTGACAAATCTATAAACTAGATCACTAAGAATAAGAAAATACAGAGAAATAGGCTTGAAATCATGCTTTTTCTATGTACATTTCTTATTCTTTCGTTTATAATAATAAAGATAAAGTATTATTTTTTTTAGTAAGACCTTTTACGGTGGAATGTAACGACGAAAAAGGACTGACATATATGATTGCAACAGCATTACATGACGTGCAGCAACGCATAGCAGCGGCGAAAGCACGTGTGGGGCGAACTGATTCTGTTACGCTAGTAGCGGTGACGAAGAATCATCCCGTAGAGGCTGTACAGGAAGTGGCTCGTCTTGGGGTAACCACAGTGGGCGAAAATCGTGTACAAGAGGCCAAGGATAAGATGGAACTCTACGAGGGTCCCGCAGTACAATGGCATTTGATTGGGCAATTACAGAACAATAAAGTGCGCAATGTGGTAGGCAAATTCTCATTGATTCACTCCGTTCATAGTGTCAAATTGTTGGATGAGATCCAGCGTATTGCCGCTAGGGAAGGGGTAGTACAAGAGGTATTACTACAAGTCAATGTGGCTCGTGAGGACAGTAAGTCCGGCATGGATGTGGAAGAGTTTCCCACCATACGAGAGTACGCCAAAACATTACCCAATGTACGGGTAAAGGGCCTCATGTGTATGGCTCCTTTCTTTGAGAACCCAGAGGAGGCACGGCCTATTTTTAGAGTCGCACATGCTTTATACGAAGACATGAAACTTCATTTCTATGAAGGTCAGATTGAATATATATCCATGGGTATGACCCATGATTTTGAAGTAGCAATTGAAGAGGGCGCCAATATTGTCCGCGTAGGAACGGCCATATTTGGAGAGCGTCACTATGATGAGTAATGGAGGAAATAACGATGGCACTGAAAGACAGTTGGAATTCTATGAAAAACTTTTTCGCTGGTAACCAAGATAATGAATTCGAATACGATGAGTATGCAGAAGATGGCTATGAAGAAGAACTTCAACAACCAGTGGTAACAGCTCCAGTGGCTGGCAGTGCAGCATCTGGCGCAACAGTAGCGAAACCTAAGACAGGAGGATATAATACAGTGGCACAACGTTCTAGCGGTATGAAAGTGGTAATTGTAGAACCAAAAGTGTTCGAAGATTCTGAAAACATTGCAAATCAATTACGCGATATGCGTCCCGTATTTATTAATTTTGAAAATACAGACCCTCATGAAGCTTCTCGCATTGTCGACTTCGTAAGTGGTGCTACATTTGCGTTAGATGGCAAATTAGAAAAAGTAGCAAAGGATGTATTCCTTTGCACACCTGTGAATGTAACAGTTGATTATTCCGGCAAAGAGTACGCAGAATTATCTGATAAATTAGCTTGGAAAGAGCCACAAGCCTAAGTTTTAGGAGGTAGCCATGCAAAAAATACTGATGATCGGTGTAGGGTCCATGGGCGGTGCCATTTTACGTGGTGCCTTGGAACAAGGTGTGTGGGGTCCTGAAGAAGTGGATGTCTTAGTGCGTCGCAGCGAACAGGCCTCTGACTTAGAGCGCACATATGGCGTCACTGCTTTCACAGAAGTGGATGCCATCCCTGCCTTTGATGAATACCGAGTGATTGTATTCGGCGTGAAACCTCAAGTGTTGCCGTCTCTCATGGAAGAGGTGGGCCCACAAATCGAACCTAGGACTCTGTGCATTTCCATTGCCGCAGGGGTTACCCTGAGCACATTGCAATCCTTTGCACCTACTGCACATTGGTTGCGGGCTATGCCGAATACGCCGATTCTGGTGAAATCCGGCTTTACGGCTATTGCCAGCAGTGAACAGGTCACCCCAGGTGAGCGAGAACAAGCGTTGCGCATTTTTGAAGCCTTAGGGGAAGCGGTGGTGTGTTCGGAAGCGGATTTAGACCGCATTGGTGCCTTAGCGGGGGCTGGACCGGGCTATATGTACACCATTTTGGATGCCATGGCAAATGCAGGCGTTCGCATTGGATTGCCTAGAACCTTAGCCTTACAAGCGGCGGTGCAAACCATGTACGGATCGGGACTCTTTGCCCTAGAAACGGGCAGCCATCCTAGCGTGTTGCGAGACCAAGTGACATCCCCGGGGGGCACGACGATTGCAGGCATTGCAGCGATGGAAAAAGAAGGATTGCGCGCTTCCATTATGGAAGGCGTGGTGGCTTGTTATGAGCGGTCAAATGAAATAGGAAAACAACGTGAAAGATAAAGAAAAGTTAATTCGATATTTTGAAGCATCTGGTAATGGCGAAGAAGCTAGACGTATGATTGACCTTGCGGAGCAAGTACAGGCGGGTCGTCCCTATCGGGTGACGGACTTTATGTCTCCCGCAGGCCTTGTTATTGCCGATGCGGTGAAAGCGAACTTCGGTGGTATTGATACGATGGCCAGTGGTGGTTACGAAGGGGCAGAACGCCTGCGAGTAGCCTTTGTAGACCCACACTTTCAAGGGACGGTAGATTTACAAATTGCTGTGTTGAAAGTATCTTGGGACCCACGATTCCGTCTGTTGACACATCGCGACGTGTTGGGGTCCTTGATGGGACTCGGTATCGATCGCACTCATTTTGGCGACATTATCGTCACTAGCGGTGGTGCTCAAGTGATTGTAGACGAGACAATAGCAGACTTTGTGATTCAAAATTTTACAAAAATTGCCATGGTGTCCGTCACAGTATCCCGCATGGAGTTAAGCGAACTACAACCGAAAGAAGAAAAGATAAAAGAAGTACGGACCACAGTGGCATCGATGCGACTGGATTCTATCGCCTCTTCGGGCTTTAGTACTTCCCGCACAAAAGTAGTGGAGGCCATTAAGGCAGGCTTGGTACAACTGAATTGGCAACCTGCGAAAGGGCCCGCTCAAGAAGTGAAAGAAGGAGATATTATCTCCCTTCGCGGTAGAGGCCGTATGCAAATTGAAGGGATTACAGGAACGTCTAAAAAAGGCCGCATTGGCGTCCATTTAAAACGATTTATGTAAGGAGGCTGATCCTATGTTAACACCAATGGATATTCATAATAAAGAGTTTGGAAAAAGTATTCGAGGCTTTGACTGCGATGAAGTGAATGAGTTCTTGAATGAAGTGGTACAAGCCTATGAAGTGTTGTATCGTGAAAATCGTGAAATGACTGATAAAGTCGAGCAAATGGAAAAACGCTTGAATCAATATGAGTCCACAGAAGAAACGATGCGCAACACATTAGTACTAGCGCAAGAAACTGGTGAAAACGTAAAAGAAGCAGCTCGTAAAGAAGCGGATTTGATTCTACAAAATGCAGAGCAACAACGTAAAGTCATCTTGGAAGATGCGAATCGCGCGTTGCGAGAAGCAGAAGCAAGATATGCTACCATTGCCAATGAAATGGCCGTATTCCGTGCGAAGGTAGAATCGATTTTAACAGCACAATTACAATTATTAGATGGTATTTCTTTGCAAGATACAACGTCTGCAGAGGTGCCAACAGAAGCATAAGGTATATTTCGGCTTGAGTATTCAAGCCGTTTTTGCCATTGTAGAGAGTATAGGGATACAAGGATGATCACAGTAGGACTTTCACTGAAAGGTAGACCCTGCCTCGTTGTGGGCGGTGGAGACGTGGCCTTACGGCGCATTACGAAGTTAATACAGGAAGAGGCCCAGATTATGGTAGTAAGTCCTGGGGTTTTGCCGGAGATTGCCACATACCATACACAAGGCCAGTTGCAGTGGATCGAGGGCCCCTACCGGTCAGAGTACATGGTAGGTCAACAATTTGTTATCATTGCTACGGATAACCCAGTTGTGAATGCGCAGGTCATGGAAGATGCCCAAGGGGTACAGGCTTTCATTAATCGCGCCGATGTGAAAGACGATTCCACCTGGGTGTTTGGCAGTGCTACTAAGATGGGTGACCTAGAAATTTCTATATTTACGAACCAAGTGAGTCCCCGTGTCAGTCGTTTACTCCGCCAAGATATAGAATCAAGATATGGCATAGTAGCCGAGTGGCTACCTCAGATTCGTCTATGGAGACAGGAATTACAACAGATACTACACACGCCAAAGGAGCGAGAACAGTTCTGGCGAACCTACTTAGGAGAATCGGAGTTTATACAAGTATTAGAGGGTCAAGGAGACTCGGTGAAGGAGAATATTGTACATGCAATTAGTCGTATTAGGGCTGAATCATAGAAGTGCTCCTGTGGAAGTGCGTGAAAAATTTTCATTTTCCAAGGAAGCCTTGGACCACGCCATGGATCACATCTATGCCCATGAAGAAGTAGAGGAATGCGTCCTCTTATCGACGTGCAATCGCACAGAACTCTATGTTGTCCTTGATGATGTAGAGAATGTAAAAGAATATATGATACGCCTATTGCTTCATCTGAAAGGTGAAGATAGTGTAGACGTAGATGAGAAATGGTTCTTCCTCTATGAGGGAACGGCTTGTATGTCCCATTTGTTTAGAGTGGCATCTAGCTTGGATTCCCTTGTGCTAGGGGAAGGTCAAATTTTGAGTCAATTAAAGATGGCCTATATTTCTTCCTATAGCAAGGGATTAACGGCGTCTGTGTTTAATATTATTTTCCAAAAAGCCATTTCTGTCGGTAAGCGAGTACGGACGATGACAGGCATTGCGAATACGCCTGTGTCCGTTAGCTATACGGCGGTCAATTTAGCGGAAGATAGTTTAGATATCCCTATGGCGGATGCGAAGGTGCTTATCCTGGGGGCTGGTCAAATGAGTGAGCTCACAGCTCGTCATTTGCAAGCCAAAGGTGTAAAAAGTATTTTCGTGTCTAACCGGACTTTCAAAACAGCAGAAGAATTGGCCAAACAATTTAATGGTAAAGCGGTGGCCTTTGACCATTTTGTGGAGGAAGCCAAAACAGCGGATATTATTATCACATCTACGGGGGCACCTCATTATGTGATTGAACGGGAAGAAGCGGAAGAAATCATGGATGGTCGTGGTGGTAAACCGATTGTCATGATCGATATTGCTGTTCCTCGTGATATCAATCCAGATGTGTCCGACATTCCAGGAGTCTATTTGTTCAATATTGATGCCTTGGAAAGTGTAGTAGAAGCGAATAAACACCAACGGGAAGAGGAAGCTCGAAAAGCAGAACCTATCCTTGCAGAAGCCTTACAGGAAATTGAAGAAAAATTACGATATTTATCGGTTCGTCCCATCATGGTCTTGCTCAGCGAAAAGGCAGAAGCCATTCGGAAACGGGAAGTGCATCGTGCCATGGCAAAATTACCAGATGCGACAGAGCTAGAGCGTAAGGTTATTAGCAACATGTCTCGCATGTTGGTGCGCAAATTATTGCGTGATCCAATGATTCATTTCGGAGAAGTAGCGGGCAAAGAAAAAGAGCGAGATTATTGGAAATTGTTCCACGATATGTTTGCTTTGGAAGTGGAGGATGACACACTATGAGAGACACAATTCGTATAGGCACCCGTAGTAGTGCCCTTGCTTTATGGCAAGCTAATCATGTAGCAGATACGTTGCGCAAACATTACCCACAGTGCAAGATAGAGTTAGTACATCACAGTACAAAAGGGGACCGTATTCTAGAAAAACCATTGGCTGAAATCGGTGGAAAAGGTTTATTTACGGAAGAACTAGAAGCCTCTATGCGTGATGGTAGCATCGATTTGGCTGTACACAGCTTGAAAGATATGCCAACGGAATTGCCAGACGATTTAGTACTAGGTGCTATCACAGAGCGTGAAACACCATGTGATGCCTTGGTATCTCCGAAGTACAAAACATTAGATCAATTACCACAAGGTGCTAAGGTGGGGACTAGCAGTTTGCGCCGTCAAGCACAGCTATTGAATCGACGTCCAGATTTACAGATTTCTGTACTTCGTGGGAATGTGCAAACACGGTTGAATAAACTAGAAACAGAAAACTTTGATGCCATTGTGTTAGCTGAGGCAGGCTTAAAACGGTTGGGCTTGGAATCTGTGATTACACAGACTTTCACTAGCGATGAAATCATTCCGGCTGTAGGACAAGGGGCGCTGGGCATCGAGTGTCGCAAAGATGATGCGGAGATGCTAGAGATGCTAGAGGTACTACATGATGAAAATACCATGTGGGCCACCCGTGGAGAACGCAGCTTCCTTCGTCAGCTCGAGGGCGGTTGCCAAGTGCCGATGGGCGTGCATGGTACGATTTATAAAGGACAATTGACGTTGAAAGCAATCATTGCCTCATTGGATGGAAAAAATTGCTTTGAAGGGGAATTGTCGGGACCAAAAGAAAAAGCAGATATGTTGGGTCGCAACTTGGCGAAAGCCCTCTATGAAGAAGGGGGCAAAGCCATCATTGACGATTTAGTAGAAAGAGGAGTGTTGAAATGACAGGGATTGTATATTTAATCGGTGCAGGCCCAGGGGATCACAAGTTAATCACCTTAAAAGGCAAAGAGTGCATTGAAAAGGCAGATGTTATTGTCTATGACTATTTGGCGGATGCTCATTTCTTGTCCTATGCCAAAGAAAAAGCAGAGATTATTTATGCTGGTAAAAAAAGCAACAATCATACGATGCACCAATGGGAAATCAACGAACTTCTCGTGAAATGTGGCTTAGAAGGTAAAGTGGTGGCGCGTCTAAAAGGTGGAGATCCATTAGTCTTTGGTCGTGGCGGTGAAGAGGCGTTAGCTTTGGTAGAGGCAGGTGTGCCATTTGAATTTGTACCAG